>CAXSEU010000429.1:0-3147 GCA_964236485.1 uncultured Lichenihabitans sp.
CGCAAAACATATGCCGAGTCAGCTTTCCGGCGGGCAGCAGCAGCGCGTGGCGCTCGCCCGCGCGCTCGTCTTCGAGCCGGCCGTGCTGCTCCTCGACGAGCCGTTCTCGGCCCTCGACAAGAACCTGCGCGAACTGATGCAGACCGAGGTCCGGCGCCTGCATCAGGAGACCGGCACCACCTTCGTCTTCGTCACCCACGATCAGTCCGAAGCACTGGCGCTGTCCTCGCGCGTCGCGATCTTCGATCACGGCGCCCTGCTGCAGGTGGGCCGCCCGCAGGAGGTCTACGAACGGCCCGCCAATCGTTTCGTCGCCGAGTTCCTGGGCCAGATCAACCTCCTGCCGCTCACCGGTGTGAAACCCGGGCCGAGCGGCGTGAGCGGACGCTTCGAGGATCGGGCGGTGTGCGTGCGCCAGGTGAAGCACTTCGGCGCCTCGACGGCGCTCCTGGCGGTCCGGCCCGAACATATGACGCTGTCGCTCGAGCCGCCGGCGAATCGCAACGCCATCCATGCGGTGATCCGCGGCACCGTCTATCAGGGCGGCGCGACCAGGCTCGGTCTGGTCACGGCCGGCGGCATCGAAGTCGGGCTCTCGGTCCCGACCGGCACGATGACGGCCGCACTCTGCCGCGGCGGTTCCGTCTGGGCGGCATGGGACCCGGACCACGGATTCCTCCTCCCGGCCGGGGCTGAAGCGCCGCAAACGACACCAACCACAGGGGATTGCCATGGATCATCGCTTCGATAAGGACTGCGTGGACATCCTGTCCGAAAGGATCGCACGCGGCGAGATCACCCGCCGCCGCTTCGCCAAGCTCGCCGGCCTTGCCTTGGGCGCTCCCGCGCTATTGCGCGCCACCAAGGGATTGGCCGAGGCCAAGGACCTTGTCTTGGTCAATTGGGGCGGCGATGCGATCAAGGCCTATAACCAAGCCTATGGCGAGCCCTTCCTGAAGCAGACCGGCATCACGGTCAAGGAGGACGGCTCGGGTCCGACCGAAGGGGCCATCGCGGCCCAGTACAAGAGCGGCAAGCCGAGTTGGGACATTGTCGACGCCGATCCCTTCTCCGCCATCGCGCTCGGCAAGCAGGGCATGATCGAGCCGATCGACTATGCGATCGTCGATCGCGCGAAGATGCGGCCCGGGTTCGGCTGGGACTATGCGGCCTCGACCTACTTCTTTTCCTACGTCATCGCCTACGATTCGTCGAAGTTCGGCGGCAAGGCGCCGACCGGCATGGCGGATTTCTTCGACGTCCAGAAGTTCCCCGGCAAGCGTTCGCTCTACAAGTGGGGCTCGGGGATGTGGGAGGCTGCCCTCCTCGCCGATGGCGTCGCCCCGGACAAGCTCTACCCGCTCGATCTCAAGCGGGCGAACGACAAGATCCGCGCCTTCAAGGACAATGTGGTGGCCTATTGGGGCGGCGGGGCCGAGAGCCAGTCGGTGCTCCTCAACGGCGAGGCCAGCATGGCGCTGATCTGGTCGACCCGCGCCTCCCTGATCGAACGGGACTCGGGCGGCCAGATCAAGTTCATCTGGGACCAGGGCCTGATCTCGCCGGGCGCGATGGCGGTGATCAAGGGCAATCCCGGGGGCAAGGATGCAGCCATGAAGTTCATCGCCAGCGCGCAGGATCCGCAACGCCAGCTCGTCATGTTCGACATGCTCGGTCAAGGCCCCGCCAATCCGGCGACCGACGCGCTCATTTCCGCCGACAAGAAGCGCATCAACTGCGTCGATCCCGCCAATATGGCGAAGCAGGTCCCGCTCGACATGGACTGGTATGCCGAACATTACGGCTCGGCCCTCGACGATTATACCAAGATCATCTCGGCCTGACCGCCCGCCGATGAGCGGCGCCACCAGCACCCTCAAGACATCGCTGCTGGTGGCGCCGCTCATCGCCTTCCTCGGGCTCGCCTATGTGCTGCCGTTCCTCGGCGTCGTCGCGTGGAGCGTCACGCTCCCGAAGCTCGGCCTCGGCAATTACGCCGCCGTGCTGACCGATCCGCTTGTCCAATCGGTATTCGTCAGGACGGCCCGCATCTGCGCCGCCGTCACGATCGCGTCGGTGGTCGCGGCTTACGCCATCGCCTATGTCTGGGTGCGGGGCACCCCCACCCAGCGCGTGCTCGCCGAATTCTGCATCCTCGTGCCATTCTGGATCTCGGTGCTGACGCGGGCCTTCGGATGGGTCGCGCTGCTGTCGAACCGCGGGCTGGTCAATACCTGGCTCCAGGCGAGCGGCATCGTTTCGGAACCGCTGGCGCTGGTGCGCAACGAATTCGGCGTCGACGTCGGCATGGCGCATTTCCTCATCCCTTTCGCGGTGTTCCCGCTCGCCTCCGCCATGCGCGCGGTGGACGAGCGGGTGCTGCTCGCCGCCCGCGGCCTGGGAGCGAGCCGCACCCGCGTCTTCTGGTCGGTGTTCGTGCCCATGACGCGGTCGGGCGTCGTCGGCGCGGCCTTGATGGTCTTCATCTTCGCGCTCGGCTTCTTCGTCACCCCCGCGATCCTCGGTGGCGGGCGCAGCGTGATGATCGCCGAACTCGTCTACCTGCGCATCTTCCAGAGCCCGGACTGGGGGCTCGGTGCCGCAATCAGCGTGGTGCTGGTGGTCTTCGGCGGTGCGCTTCTGGGACTCCTGTTCCGCTTCGTGCGGCTATCGGGCCTGTCCGGGTGAGCCATGCTGCGTGACCGTCCTGGCCCCCTGGCGGTGCCCGTGGCGGCCGCCGTGGCGCTGTTCCTTCTGCTGCCGCTTCTCGCGGTCGTGCCGGTCTCGTTCACGCCGGCGCGCTTCCTATCCATGCCTTCTGGCGCGCTGTCGCTCCGGCATTATCGAGCGCTGATCGAGGAGCCCGAGTGGGTAGGCGGCATCCTGCTCAGCCTGCGCATCGGCGTGCTCGCCAGCGCCGTTGCGACAACGCTCGCAGTGATGTTCGGGCTCGGAATCTGGATGCTGCGGCCGCGCTTCGCCGCGGTGTTGGTCGGCTTCGTGCTGCTGCCCATGGTGGTGCCGCCGGTCGTCTCGGCGGTGACGCTGTACTTCCTGCTGACCGGGCTGTCCAAGGTGAACGACGTCGTCGGCTATGACGCCTGGATCGGCGCCGCCTTGGCGCATGCGGTGATGATCGCCCCCTTC
>CAXSEU010000430.1:0-3141 GCA_964236485.1 uncultured Lichenihabitans sp.
CAGCCGCGCCGACGATCTTGCCGCCGCTCAGGACACGCGAACACGCCGCGTCCGTCGATGCCGGCGTCCGCCCAGGGCGAAGGGAAAGGGGCGGCCCGAGTTGTTCCTTCCTAGGCGGCAAGAGCGGTCCCTGAACCTCGGGGCGCGGTACTGGAAGCGGGACGTCGGATCGCGGGGCTGCGGCTGGCCGGATCAGGGTTTCGGCCGATCGAACCGACGATAACGGGATGGCGGCCTGTCCGAGGGCGGCGAACGCGATGAGGGGAA
This sequence comes from uncultured Lichenihabitans sp., assembly GCA_964236485.1. Classification (GTDB taxonomy): domain Bacteria; phylum Pseudomonadota; class Alphaproteobacteria; order Rhizobiales; family Beijerinckiaceae; genus Lichenihabitans. Next base: position 268 of record CAXSEU010000430.1, read on the forward strand.
CCGCGAGGAGAAGCCGCATGACGATCGTGCCTTTTCGGTCGCGGGGACAGCCTCCGCGAGCGGCGGGATAGAATTGCGATGCGGTGACCGCCTGTCCGAACGGCTTTGACGCCGGCGGGCCTTCTGCTCTATCGCTGCCCGATGATGCTCGCCGGCATAATCTTCGACAAGGACGGAACGCTCGTCGACTTCGATGCGACCTGGGGTCGGGCGGCGCATCGCGTCATCGCGGCGATGAGCCAGGGAGACCGGAAGACCTTCGACCGGCTGGCGCGTGCGATGCATTTCGTTGCCGAGGAATGCAGGTTCCTGCCGACATCGCCGATGATCGCCGGATCGACGGCCGACTATCAGTGCCTTTGGGCCGAGATTCTCGGGCGCGAGGGCGGTGCCGAACTGGTCGAGGAGATCGACGCGCGCTTCGGCACGGAGACCCTGGATAGCCTGCTCGGCGAGGTCGCCCCCATCCTGGCCACGCTCCGGGGTTTTGGCCTGAAGCTCGGCATCGCGACCAACGATGCGGAGCGCAGTGCCAGGGCGCAATGCGACAGGCTGGGTCTGCTACCCCACCTCGAGTTCATCGCCGGCTATGATTCAGGGTATGGCGGGAAACCCGACCCTGGCATGATCCACGCCTTCGCTCGACGGATTGGCGCCCCCGCGCGAGAGGTCGCCCTCGTCGGAGATTCCCTGCACGACCTCGAGGCCGCCAGGGCGGCCGGCGCCTTGGCGATCGCGGTGCTGAGTGGGCCCGCGACACGCGCGACGCTGGAGCCCCGCGCGGACCACGTGATCGCCAGCATCGCCGATCTGCCCGCGCTGGCGCGCTCGCTCATCGGCCGACCGGCGGCATCACCGGGATGAGCGCGGCGTGCTGAGACGGCGGCTGCCGCCGGAGCCCTTCTCGATCTCCGCCGATTGGAGCCGGCGGACCGCGGCATTCGCGGCGTTCCTGGCCCTCGTGGCCATCGCACTGGGCCGCGCCGGCGTCGCGGGCGGGTGGGGCGGCGTGGCGGTGCTGACGGTCGCCTTGAGCCTCGCTTTGGCGTCCCTGGGTTTCGCAGCCAACGGCATGATCGTGATATGGCAGACGGGCCGGCGGGGGATCGCCCGAGCGCTCGTGGGCTGCGCGCTGGCGGCGCTAGTGCTGGCCTACCCGGCCTATCTCGGGGCCAGGGCCGCCAGGCTGCCAGCCCTCAACGACATCTCGACCGACCTCGTGGCGCCGCCGCCTTTTTCGGCATCGCCTGCGGCACGAGCGGCGCGCAACGGCGTCGGGCACGACGAACCCTCGAAAGAGGCGCGCGACGCACAGGCCGAAGCCTATCCGGCGATCCAGCCGGTCCTGCTCGATCTCGGCGCCGACGACGCCTACCAGTTGGTGCTGAAGATGGTCGCGGCGCGGCGATGGAAGATCGTCGAAGCTTCCTCGCCCAAGGGGCGGTTCGGCGTCGGGCATGTGGACGCCGTTGCGGCGTCGAGCGTCATGGGCTTTCCGGAGGACGTTGCGATCCGGATCCGGCCTCAGGAAGGCCAGACCCGCATCGATGTGAGGTCCGCCTCGCGCCTGGAACGGCATGACGTCGGCTCCAACGCGGCCCGCATCGAGGCGCTGATCGCGGACCTCCTCGACGCGGAGTAGCGAGGTTTATCGACACTGCCGCTTCCCCGGAGGCCAGGCGTGTTATAAGGTTCGCGTGCGACCGAACCGAGGTCTTTGGGGCGTAGCCAAGCGGTAAGGCAGCGGATTTTGATTCCGCCATCCGGAGGTTCGAGTCCTCCCGCCCCAGCCGGGACGGCACCGGCAAGCGGCCGATCGTTCCGGCTGACGGCCTCCAGGGTGATCCCCCGGCCGACCTTCGGGTAATCGGCTACGGCGTATAGACGGTGATCCGCTTCATCATTCCCTTGTCCTCGTGTTCGAGGATGTGGCAGTGAAATACGAAGTCGCCCACCTGTTCCGGTCGGTCGAAACGCATCGTCACCTCGGGTATGGGGTTGGTCGGGTCGCCGGGCTTGGCGTTCTCAGCCCATATGGAAGGCACGGGAATGCTGTCGACCACCCGCGACGCCGTGCTGCCGTCGCCGGGGGACATCGAAGCCCGCTGAATCTGGCTGCCGAGCACGGCTGCGACCGATGGATCTGAAGTCAGATGACGCTGGCCGGACGACAGGCGCGGCACGGAGAACTCCGGCGCGACCTCGAACTTCTGCTGATGGATGTGGAAGTTGTGCGTCTCCGTGGTCAGGTTGAAGAGCCGGAACGTCACCTTGGAGCCATGCTGGACGCACAGATTGCGCGTCTCCATGCGGAACGGACTGCCCTTGAACAGTTGGCAGTCGTAAGACCCGGCATCCGCGCCGGCGATGCAGGCCTGGAGATGGCTGCGCATCGCCGGATCTAGCGACTCTTCGGCGTTGCCGCGCATCATGCCAAGCGTGAGGATTTCCGGTGTCGAGGACACGCGGCCGAAGAAGACCGACACCGTCTCGTCCTTGGTCGGCAGGGACAGCCAGTCGTTCTGCGACAGTTCAGCCGGCTTGTGTTTGCAATCCTCGGGCTCCGGGAAGACAGCCGGCGGCGCGGCCGGCATCATGTGAGACATCGAGGGCTCGCCGGCGAGCGTGATCGGCCCCGCGTCGGCGCCGCCTGCCGCCGTCGTCGCGATCGCCAGCACCACGGGCGGGTAGAGGTCCGGCTGGGAGAAGCCCTTTTGGACGAGCTTGATCGGACCGCTTGGGTCGGGCTGTACGATGATCTCCGCGCGAGCGCCCGGCGGCAGCAGAACCTCGGACTCCTTGGACAGGCCCTGCTGCTTGGGGTTCTGGCCGCCATCGAGACTGACCACCCGGAACTCCTGTTTCGTCGCACAG
>CAXSEU010000431.1:0-3138 GCA_964236485.1 uncultured Lichenihabitans sp.
ACGACGTGATGGCCATCATGCTCCCAAGCCTCGGGGCGGAGCGCGCCGCCACCTATTCTCCGTTCCTGCCCATTCACCCCGCGACCGGGGTCGTGATGCAGGTGCCGCTCGTCGGCCATGACGTCGAGAACGGCACGGTGGCCTGGCGCGATCCCACGTCGGGAACGCTCTACGAGACGCCGGTCACGGGCGGCCGTTGCAAGCTGCAGTGGAAGCCTGACTGGGCGATGCGCTGGCACGCGCTCGGAGTCGATTATGAAATGGCCGGCAAGGATCTCATCGACAGCGTCAAGTTGTCGGGCCGCATCGCCCGCGTGCTCGACTCCGAGCCCCCGGAGGGCTTCAATTATGAGCTGTTCCTCGATCAGAACGGCCAGAAAGTCTCGAAGTCCAAGGGCAACGGCCTCACCATCGAGGAATGGCTGACCTACGCGTCGCCCGAGAGCCTGTCGCTGTTCATGTTCCAGAAGCCGTCGGCGGCGAAGCGGCTCCATTTCGACGTCATTCCCCGTGCGGTCGACGAATACCTGACGTTTCTCGATGCCTATCCGCGCCAGGCGGAGCGCGAGCGCCTCGGCAACCCGGTCTGGCACATCCACGACGGCGCTCCGCCGCCGCCGGAGCGTTTGGGCGCCGAGGGCAGAACCGTCTCTATCACGTTCGCCATGCTGCTCAATCTCGCGGCCGTGGCCAATAGCGAGAACCCGGCCGTGCTTTGGGGCTTCCTGCGCCGCTACGCGCCGGGTGTCTCGCCGCAAACCAGCCCGCGGCTCGACGCGCTGGTCGGCTACGCCGTCGCCTATTATCGCGATTTCGTCAGGCCGGCGAAGCGCTACCGCGCGCCCGACGATGCCGAGCGCGACGCCCTGGCGCGCCTCGACGCGGCCTTGGCGGCCCTGCCGGCGCTCAGCAGCGCGGAGGATATCCAGACCGCGCTCTACGACGTGGCCCGTCCCATCCCGCGCTACCAGGATTTCGCCGCCAAGACTGCGACGCCGCAGAAACCGGGCGTCTCGACCGATTGGTTCAACATGCTCTACGAGGTGCTGCTCGGGAAAGAGCGAGGCCCACGCTTTGGCTCCTTCGCGGCCCTCTACGGCCTGCCGGAAACCCGCGCGTTGATCGGCAAGGCGCTCAGCGGCGCATTGATCGCCGAACACGCGGCCTTCATGAGGGAACGCGAAGCCATCGAGGCTTAGCAAGTATGGGGATGCGCATCGTCCGTCATCGCGACCTCGTCCTCACCCCCTGGAAGAACGGAGGCGGCACGACGGCTGAAGTCGCGGTCGATCCGCCTGGCGCTCGCCTCGACGGTTTCGAGTGGCGTATCAGCATGGCGGATGTTGCGGCCGCGGGCCCGTTTTCCACCTTTCCGGGTGTCGACAGAACGCTGGTCCTCATCGAGGGTGAAGCGCTCGACGTCGAGGTCGCCGGCATCACTCACCGGCTCGACGCCACGGTACCGGCCTTGACCTTCCCGGGGGAGGCGAGGACCACGGCGAGCCTTCCATCAGGCCCGATCCGGGACTTCAACGTGATGACCCGGCGGGGCCGTTTCAGCCACCAGGTGAGGGTGGCGGTCGAGGAGCACGCCGGCGCCGGAACGACCCTGGTCTTGATGGCGCTCCAGGATGGCACTTCGGCCAGGGTCGATGGCGGGTGGTGCCAGTTGGAGCGCTTCGATGTGCTTGTCCTGGATCCCTGGCCGGGAGATGCCGTCTCATCTCGGCCGATGATCTCGGTCGGCCTGACGCGCCTTTGACGCGAAGCCGACCTACTTCTTCTCCAGCATCAAGTGACCCTGCTTCTGGATCAATCCCCTGGCTTTCTCGGCCAGAACGGCGAGAACCCAGGGGAGTTCCAGCGCCAAGGTAACCTGATCCTCGCCGACGTCGAGGATACCGGTAACCGTCTGCGACAGGGCGCTCAGCCGAAAGTCCAGCCGGTCCTCGACCCATCGATCCTCGAGAACGGCGATCTTGTTCGCGTAAGCGGCTTTGAGCTGCTCGATCCCCGACTGCAGGCGGCGCTTGGCTTCCTGCTTGCCGAGCTGGTGGGGAATGGAGACGACGAGCGGCTTGGTCATGGGGCACTCGAATGACAGTGGACGTGCTGTCAACGTCCAGGAGCCGGTTCGGATGCCGTTCGATCGCACACCGATCAGGCGGCGACCTGGATCCGGCAAGTCCGTGCCGCGGTAAGCTGCCGCGCTCGCAGTACCTCCTCCAATTCCATCATGCGTCTGAGATCTGCCGCCTCGCGCGCGGCCTCCGGGCTGTTGTCCGGCATCGTCGACACGAGGTGCACCTGAAGCTGGATCATGAAGCCGAGGTTCTTCAACGACTGCTCGATGAGAAACATTTCATCACGATTGTTCTGCATAGCCGTCCCAATCGCCCGAAGCCCCGTCGAAACGTTGAACCCGCTTTGTTAAAATTCTATCGATCCTCAGGTGGAAGCGAGGGCGGTGATGGCTCGACCTGCAGGATCGATCGGATCCGGGTGGCCAGTTCATCGACCGTGAAGGGCTTCGTCATCATCTGCATGCCGGACTCGAGGTGCCCCGAGCCAAATGCGGTGTTCTCGGCATATCCGGTGATGAACAGCACGTTCAAGTCGGGCCTGTGGGCACGAGCCTGCTCGGCCAGTTGACGCCCGTTCATGCCCGGCAGACCGACATCGGTGACCATGAGGTCGACGCGCTTGTCCGTATGGATGACGCCCAGGCCCGACGGGCCGTCGACGGCTTCGATCGCCAGATAGCCAAGGTCCCGCAAGGTCTCGAGCACGAGAGCGCGCACGGTCGCGTCGTCCTCGACCACGAGAACGCTTTCGCCCGTCTCCGCGCGGGGCGTCGCGCCGACGATCTCCTCGGCCTCGGTTTGCCCCTCGCCGCGATAACGGGGAAGGAAGATCTTGACCGTCGTGCCGATGCCAACCTCGGAGGAGATCTTGACGTGACCGTCCGATTGCTTGGCGAAGCCATAGATCATGGAAAGCCCCAGCCCGGTCCCTTGGCCGATGGGCTTGGTGGTGAAAAACGGATCGAAGGCGCGCGCGATCACGTCCTGCGGCATGCCGATTCCTGTATCCGTCACCGCGAGCACGACATACTCCCCCGGTACGATGCCGGGTTCC
>CAXSEU010000432.1:0-269 GCA_964236485.1 uncultured Lichenihabitans sp.
GACATGGAGCACATGGTGGACATCGTCGTTCCATTGGGCGGTGAAGCGCTCGCTGGCGCCGTTCCCCTCCCGAAGCAGTCGGCTCGCCTCGTTGTCCTCGTTCTCGAGGATCAGGTGCAGCGGGCGTGTCGTCACGGCGGCACGCAGGCGCCCGGCCAACTCGGCGAGGATGTGCGGCTCGCCGTCGTCGATGATGGCATGGACGGCGTCGAGCCGCAGGCCGTCGAGGTGGAACTCCTCGATCCAATAGAGGGCGTTGTGGATGGCGA
>CAXSEU010000432.1:279-3137 GCA_964236485.1 uncultured Lichenihabitans sp.
CAAGGGGTGTGGTTGCGTTCGGTGAAGAAGCCCGGCGCGTAGGCCGAGAGGTAATTGCCGTCCGGTCCGAAGTGATTGTAGACGACGTCGAGGATCACCGAGATGCCCTTGGCATGGGCCGCGTCGACCAGGGCCTTGAAGTCCTCGGGACGCCCGTAGGCGCTGTCGGGGGCGTAGAGCAGAACGCCGTCGTAGCCCCAATTGCGGCGCCCGGTGAAATCCGCCACCGGCATGATCTCGACGGCCGTGACGCCGAGCCGGTAGAGATGGTCGAGCCTGTCGATAGCGGCGAGGAATGTTCCCTCGGGCGTGAAGGTGCCGAGGTGAAGCTCGTAGAGCACGGTTTCATGCCAGGGACCTCCCTGCCAGCCGCCGGCCCGCCAGGCGTAGGCAGCAGGGTCGATCACCTCGCTCGGGCCATGCACGTCCTGCGGCTGGAACCGCGAGGCCGGGTCCGGCACCATCAGGCCGTCGGGCAGGCGAAAGCGATAAAGCGTGCCTGGACCCGCGTCGGGCAGGGTCGCCTCATGCCACCCTCCGCCGGCCGGCGCCATCCGCTGCGCCCCGCGGCCGGCGACGACGAGGTCGATCCGCTCGTGGGCCGGAGCCCACAGGCGGAAGCGCGTCCCCCGCTCGGCCGACCATTCGGCGCCGTGCGGCATGGAATGGCGACGCCGCACAGGCTCGCTGATGGGATGTCGCATGCCTATTCCTTGTCCCGGTCCGGCGCGTTCGCGTCGGGGACCGGCGTGGGTTCTCGCGTGTTCAGCCGCAAGAGCACCAGGGCTCGTGAAGGAACGGGGCACATGTCGCCGATGTCGAAATCCTTTTCGGGCCGTCGCGCGTCCGCGGTATCGACGAGCCGGGTCCAATTGATGCCGCCCGGCGATTCCGGCATCGTGAACGCCACGGCATCACGCCCCGCGTTGATCAGCAAAAGCAGCGTGGCGTGGTCGCCCTCTTGCGGCACGGAGTTGATCTGCGCCCGCCCGTCCAGGAGCATGCCGATGCAGCGCATGGCGGCGTCGGTCCAATCCGGCTGCTCGGCCTCGAGACCGTCGGACTTCACCCAGGTGACGTCCTTGACACCGTGCACCTCGTCGAACTTGCCCGTGTAGAACCGGTTGCGGCGCAGCACCGGATAGGCGTGACGCATGGCCGCGACCTCCCGGGTGAAGCCGAGCAGCGCCTCGCCCTCCGCCGTCATGGTCCAGTCGACCCAGCCGATCTCGTTGTCCTGGCAGTAGGCGTTGTTGTTGCCCCCCTGCGTCCGGCCGAACTCGTCGCCGGCCACGATCATCAGGGTGCCTTGGGCGAGCAGAAGCGTCGCCATGAAGTTGCGCATCTGCTTCGCCCGAAGGGCGTTGATGGTCTTGTTGTCGGTCTCGCCCTCGACACCGCAGTTCCACGAACGATTGTCGCTGCCGCCGTCGTTGTTGCCCTCGCCGTTGGCCTCGTTGTGCTTGTCGTTGTAGGTGACGAGATCCCTCAGCGTGAAGCCGTCGTGCGCCGTGACCAGATTGACGCTGCACCAGGGGCGCCGGCCCTCGTGGTTGAAGGTGTCCTCGGAGGCGCAGAGCCGGGACGTGACCGCCGGCACCGGGGCGGCGCCGCGCCAGAAGTCACGCACGTCGTCGCGGAACTTGTCGTTCCATTCCGCCCAGCCGGGCGGGAAATTGCCGACCTGGTAGCCGCCCGGTCCGATGTCCCAGGGCTCGGCGATCATCTTGACCCCGGCCAGCACGGGATCGAACAGGCACATCTGCAAGAAGGCGCTGTGCCGGTCAAAACCGCTCGGGCCCCGCGCCAGCGTACAGGCGAGATCGAAGCGGAAGCCGTCGACGCCCATCTCCTGCACCCAGTAACGCAGGCTGTCGAGCACCATCTGCATGACGCGGGGATGGTGCAGGTTGAACGTGTTGCCGGTGCCGGTGTCGTTGATGTAGTGGCGTTTCTGGTCGGGGATCAGCTGGTAGTAGGAGGCATTGTCGATGCCCTTGAACGAGAGCGTCGCACCCTTCTCATTGCCTTCGGCCGTGTGGTTGAAGACGACATCGAGGATCACCTCCAACCCGGCCTCGTGGAAGCGGGAGACCATGTCGCGGAACTCCCGCATGGCGTTCAGCGGGTCGGCCGCGTAGAGCGGGTGGGGGGCAAAGAAGCCGATGGAATTATAGCCCCAGTAGTTGGACAGGCCCTTCTCGATCAGGAAATCGTCGTTGACGAAGGTATGGACCGGCATGAGTTCCACCGCCGTCACGCCGAGCTCCTTGATGTGGCGGAGCACCTCGGGAGTCGCCAAGCCGGCGTAGGTGCCGCGCTGGGCCTCCGGCACGGCGGGATGGCGCTTGGTGAAGCCGCGGACATGCGCTTCGTAGAGGATGGTGTTGGACCACAGATGCCTGGGTTTCGCCGGCCTCGACAGGCCCTTGGCGTGCATGTCGACGACGACGCATTTCGGCATGAACGGGGCGCTGTCCCGCTCGTCGAACGTGAGGTCGTCGCCGGACTCGAGCTGGTAGCCGAACACGGCCGGATCCCATCTGAGCTCCCCGACATGCGCGCGCGCATAAGGGTCCATGAGGAGCTTGTTGTGGTTGAACCTGTGGCCCTCGTTCGGCTCGTAGGGTCCATGGACCCTGAACCCGTAGAGTTGTCCGGGCGCGATGTTCGGGAAATAGCCGTGAAACACCTGGTCGGTATATTCGGGCAGGACGAGGCGCTCGGTCTCACGCTCGCCGGAGGGATCGAAGAGGCAAACCTCCACCTTCGTGGCGTGGGCCGAAAAAAGGGTCAGGTTGGTTCCCCGCCCGTCCCAAAGCGCGCCATGGGGATGGGGCAATCCTTCCTGAACGAGA
>CAXSEU010000433.1:0-3133 GCA_964236485.1 uncultured Lichenihabitans sp.
ATGAAGGCGCGGCTGGCCAGGATGACGCCGCCAAGGCAGCGCCCCTGCCCGTCGATGTGCTTGGTGGCCGAGTAGACCACGCAATCGGCACCGAGTTCCAGCGGGCTCTGCAGCAGCGGCGTGGCGAAGACATTGTCGACCACGAGCGTCGCGCCGCCCCGATGGGCGATCTCGGCCACGGCCGCGATATCGACGAGGCTGAGGGTCGGATTGGTCGGGCTCTCGAGGAACAGGGTCCTGGTGTTCGGCCGCATGGCGCTCTGCCACTGGTCGAGGTCCTCCCCGTCGACGAGGGTCGCCTCGACGCCGAAGCGGGGCAGCAGTTCCTCGACGATGTAGCGGCAGGAACCGAACAGGGCCTTGGCAGCCACGACATGGTCGCCGGCCTTGACCTGGCCCATCATGGCGGCGGTGACGGCCGCCATGCCGCTCGCGGTGGCCCGCGCGGCCTCGGCGCCCTCGAGAAGCGCCATCCGCTCCTCGAACATCGCCACGGTGGGGTTCGAGAAGCGCGAATAGATGAAGCCCGGATCCTCGCCCTTGAACCGCGCCTCCGCGGCTTCCATCGTGTCGTAGATGAACCCCTGCGTCAGGAACAGCGCCTCGGAGGTTTCGCCGAAGGCGGAGCGCATCGTTCCTCCATGGACTAGCCGGGTGGCGGGCCGCAGGGCGGCATCGGGGCGACGCGGGGAACCGGCCATGAACGCACTCCTTGGCATCGGCCCGGGCGCGCACGGCCGATGATCATCTCCAACTCATTCCATAGCCCGCATGGGATCCCTTTCGCAAGAGCTTGTACTGATAGAAAGTACGTTTCGTTTGGAATGACGGTCTGGCACCCGTCGGGCGGTGAGCCGAGATCGAATCGAAAGGCGATGCTTGCGGGTTGCACGCTCCCCTGCCCCGGGGCGTCGGGATGGACGGGCGCGGGCCTGCGCGATACGGGAGAAGCCGATCCCGCCGCGGCAAGAGCTTTCTAATGACCTTCCGTATCTGGCCATCGCAACGCATCCGGGAGGCCGCCCGGGACGAAACCATCACGGCCGAAGTCCCTCTCCTCACCGCCCAGATCCAGCCCGCGAGCCTCGACCTGAGGCTCGGCGAGCGTGCCTATCGGGTCTCGACGAGTTTTTTGCCCGGGCGCGGGCGGAAGGTCGCCGATCGGCTGGATCAACTCGCGATCCATGAGGTCGACCTCTCGCGGCCGCACGTGCTGGAGCGCGATTGCGTGCATATCATCCCGCTCCTGGAACGCGTCAAACTGGGGCCGTCCACGACCGCGCGCGCCAATCCGAAAAGCTCGTCCGGGCGGCTCGACATCTTCGTCCGCCTCATCGCCGACGGCGGCACCAGTTTCGACGAGATCCCGGATGGCTATGAGGGGCCGCTCTATGCCGAGGTGGTGCCGCGCTCGTTTCCCATCATCGCCGGGGTCGGCGCCACCCTGAACCAGATCCGCTTCCGGGACCGGGAACCCGGCGGCGTGTCGCCTCGCCGAAACATCCCGGTCACGATCGACCTCGATCCCTCGCGGCCAGGCGGAATCGTGGGTTACCGCGCCCGCCGCACATCGGGGCTCATCGATCTCGCCCGGGTCGGGGCCTATCGGCGCGCCGATTACTGGGAGCCGATCAGCGTCGATCCGGGCCGGCGCGAACTGGTCCTGGTGCCGGACGAGTTCTACATCCTCGCCTCGCTCGAAGACATCAGGGTCGAGGCCGGCGAGGCGGCCGAAATGGTCGCCTACGACACCGCGGTGGGCGAGGCGCGGGTCCATTACGCCGGCTTCCTCGATCCGGGCTTCGGCCTACCGGCGCCGGGAGGAACCGGCAGCAAGGTCGTGCTCGAGGTCCGCAGCCATGACGTCCCGTTCCTGCTGGACCATGGACAGAAGGTCGGCACCATCGTGTTCGAGGCCATGGCCGAACGACCCGACATCCTCTACGGCGAAGCGCTCGCCTCGCATTACCAGGGACAAGGCCTGAAGCTGTCGAAGCATTTTATTTGAGGGAGAGTGTTGGAGTGTCCGGTACGGGTGGGGAGCCGAAGTTGGTTGCCCGCCGGCTTAGGTCCGGTTCGCGCCCATTTCGGTCACAGCCGCACCTTCCCACTGGAGCCGAAACGTGCCGTTCGTTCACGTCGCGAACTGCCGGCAGCTTTGGCCCCACTGACGTCGTTCGCCTGCGGGAGCGGGAGTCCCTAAAGCTGCCGTTCGTTTAGGCGACCATGAAATCGAGCGGACCTTGCTACTGGGCTTTGCTGCTATTCTCGATCGCTGGAGCAAGTGAACGCCGCCGCTCCTACGGAACAGCCTGGACCCGCTCGGCGGCATCCAGCCGATCACTTGGCCATGGCTTGTGCCGCCGCCCGGCTGGCAATATGCCTCGAAGAGTGTTACCTCTCGAAGTAGCGTTGGAGCGCTGTGAGTCGATCCATCAAGGTCGGGGGAGCCATGCGTGTCGGTGCTGATTTACTTCTCTCTCGCCCAGACGACGTTGCCGCTATCGCCGACAAACTCGGCTCGACAACTCTAAACGATGCGCTGCGACATTCTATCAGCCGCGCTGACCCTGTCAGCATTCTGAGCGCATACTACGGGCCCTCCTACATCCGTGATCTCCTCGCCGCGGTGCCTCGCCGGCGGCGAGCTTCTTGTGAGGTCACCCTCGTTCTGGGCCTTGAGCAACGATGGCAGATGGCCCGCGCGGTCACCGACCTGCGGGATCTGCGCGATCAGCTTAAAAGCGAGGGATTCCGCAAGCTGCGCATCCGCCTCGTAGATTTTGATCGGCCCTTTCACGTCAAACTTTACTACCTTCGTCGCGGAACCCAGCCGGAGTGGTTCATCGGGTCGGCAAACCTGTCGTCCGCCATCATCGGCGACCGTCACGAGATGATGCTGAGCCTCAAAAGAAAGCACGAGCAACTGAACTCTTACCTACGACATCTCACGAACGAGGCATCGTTCGACATTGACGAGGCAGCGATGACGGAGGTCTATGACATGCGGTCGTTCTTCTTGAACGGCTCTCTGTCCTACCGCCCGCAAAACAGGTTGAGCCTGACTTTTGAAGCGTTCGTGATCCAGCCACGACATAGGGCCATCATCTCCGCGGCTATGTCGGAGGGCGCG
>CAXSEU010000434.1:0-3129 GCA_964236485.1 uncultured Lichenihabitans sp.
ATCGTTTTCAGCGCCGAGCCTCTGTCGCTGCCCGACGCCCAGTCGCACCCGGCCTTCTCCTACAAGCCCGAGACCGGCGAGGAGATCTACCTCTCCTTCCTCGGCGTGCCGATTCTGCGCGGTGGCAACACCCTCGGGGTCCTGGTGGTGCAGAACCGGGCGCGGCGGATCTATTCGGACGAGGAGGTTGAAGCGCTCCAGACCACCGCCATGCTGCTCGCCGAGATGATCGCGGGCGGCGAACTGCAGGCCATGATGCCGGGCTCGGACGTGCTCCGCCAGCCTCTCTCGCTCAAGGGTGTGACGGTCACCGAAGGCGTTGGGCTCGGGCATGTGGTGCTGCACGAGCCGCGTGTCGTTGTCACCCGGCTCGTGGCCGAGAACGTCGATGCCGAGATCCTGCGGCTCGACGAGGCCATTGCGGCCTTTCGCGAGTCCATCGACCGCCTGGTCGACCGCGGCGACGCGGCCGGTCCGGGAGAACACCGGGAGGTGCTTCAGACCGTCCGCATGTTCGCCCACGACCGGGGCTGGCTGCGGCGCCTGAGGGAGGCGGTGATGTCGGGCCTCACGGCGGAAGCGGCGGTCGAGCGCGTCCAGAGCGACACGCGTGCGAAGCTGGTGCGCCAGACCGATCCTTACATCAAGGGAAGGCTGCACGATCTCGACGACCTCGCCAACCGGCTCCTGCATCAATTGACAGGGCAGGTTCTCGTGGTCTCGCACGAGAACCTGCCCGAGAATTCCGTGATCGTGGCCCGCTCCATGGGGCCGGCGGCGCTGCTCGAATACGATCGCTCGCGCATCCGAGGCCTCGTCCTCGAGGATGGCGGTGTCGCCAGCCACGTCGCCATCGTCGCGCGGGCGCTCGGCATCGCGGCGGTCGGGGATGTGGCCAACATCTCCAATCTCGTCGAGCCGGGCGACGCCATCATCGTCGACGGCTCGCTCGGCGAGGTTCAGGTTCGGCCCCCGAGCGACGTCGAGGCCGCCTACGGCGAGAAGGCGCGGCTCGGCGCGCGGCGTCAGGAGCAGTACCGCAAGCTCCGCGACGCTCCGGCCACGACCCGCGACGGCGTCGAGATCGGTCTGCACATGAACGCCGGTCTGATGCTCGACCTGCCGCATGTGATGGAGACCGGAGCCGCCTCGATCGGGCTCTTCCGGACGGAACTGCTGTTCATGGTGGCGCCGCGGTTTCCCCGCGTCGAGCAGCAATATGCGCTCTACCGGTCGGTGATGGACGCCGTCCCGGACCGGCCGGTGACGTTTCGGACGCTCGACATCGGCGGCGACAAGATCCTGCCGTACATGACCAGCCTCGACGAGGAGAACCCGGCGCTAGGCTGGCGCGCCATCCGGATCGGGCTCGATCGTCCGGCCCTGCTGCGCTCGCAGGTTCGGGCTCTGCTGCGTGCCGGCGCGGGACGCGAGATGCGCATCATGTTCCCGATGGTGGCGGCGGCCAGCGAGTTCGATGCCGCCAAGGCGATCGTCCTGCGCGAGATCGCCTATCTGTCGCGGCACGGCCGCCCCGTCCCGACGGCCGTGAAACTCGGCGCGATGGTCGAGGTGCCCTCATTGCTCTGGCAGTTGGAGGAACTGGCCGACCGGGTCGATTTCATGTCGGTCGGCTCAAATGACCTGATGCAGTACCTTTATGCGGTCGATCGCGACAACAAGCGCGTGTCTGGCCGGTTCGACCCCTTGGCGGCTCCGATGCTCCGGGTTCTGAAGTCGGTCGCCGACGTTGGCCGGGCCAAGAACGTCCCGGTGACCCTGTGTGGCGAACTCGGCGGCAAGCCCCTCGCCGCCATGGCGCTGGTCGCCATGGGCTATCGTCACCTTTCGATGTCACCCTCCTCCATCGGCCCCGTGAAGGCTGCCGTGATGGCACTCGACCTCGCCAAGGCGCGATCCTTCATGGAGGATTTGCTGGCCAGGCGCGGCGCCGCTCCCTCGCTCCGGCCGCAACTCCTGCGGTTCGCCGAGGACAATGAGATCCCGATCTAGCCGGCGAACCTCGATGTTCCGCAAGCGATCCTCCCCGTTCCCGTTCGCCCATTCCCCAGATCCATGCTGCCGCACGCGAAACTCGATCTGATCCTGCGTCGCCACCAGGAGATTTCCTCTCGCCTTGCGGGGGGCACGGACGGCGCCGCCTTCGTGTCCCTGTCACGCGAATTGGCGGAACTCGACGACCTTGCCGAGGCGATCCGGGCCTATCGGGCGCGGCAAGCGGAACTCGATGGCCTCGAGGCCATGCTGGCGGATCCCGCCACCGACGCGCCGATGCGCGATCTCGCCGAGGAGGAGCGTGCCGGCACGGTCGAAGCCCTCGACCGGATCGAACAATCCATCCGCGTAGCTCTGTTGCCCAAGGATGCGGCCGATGCCAAGAGCGCCATCCTCGAGATCCGGGCCGGCACGGGCGGCGACGAGGCGGCCCTCTTCGCGGGCGACCTCTTCCGCATGTATGCCCGCTACGCCGACCTGCGTCGCTGGAAGGTCGAGATCCTGTCGGCCAGCGAGGGCACGGCCGGCGGTTACAAGGAGATCATCGCCGAAGTGCAGGGGGTCGGGGTCTTCGCCCGTCTGAAATACGAGAGCGGTGTGCATCGCGTGCAGCGGGTGCCCGACACCGAAACGCAGGGGCGAATCCACACGTCGGCCGCAACTGTGGCGGTGCTGCCGGAGGCCGAGGAGGTCGATGTCGCCATCGCGGAATCGGATCTCAAGATCGATACGATGCGGGCGCAGGGCGCCGGCGGGCAACACGTCAATAAGACCGAGTCGGCAATCCGTATCACTCACCTGCCGACCAACACGGTCATCTTCGTGCAGGACGAACGCTCGCAGCACAAGAATCGTGCCCGCGCCATGGCCCTGTTACGGGCGCGGCTCTACGACATGGAACGCCGGAAGCTCGACGGCGAGCGGGCGGCCGATCGCAAGGCGCAGGTGGGATCCGGGGATCGGTCGGAGCGGATTCGCACCTACAACTTCCCGCAAGGCCGCATGACCGACCACCGCATCAACCTCACGCTCTACAAGCTCGACAAGGTGATGATGGGCGAGGCCCTCGACGAGGTCGTCGATGCCCTGACGACTGACCAGCAGGCCGCGCAA
>CAXSEU010000435.1:0-3119 GCA_964236485.1 uncultured Lichenihabitans sp.
GCAGCATGGTGTTCGCCATGAACAGCACGGTGATGAACGGCACGCCGCGCACGACCTCGATGAAGGCCGTCGAGGCCGCGTTGACGATGGGGAGTTTGGACCGGCGCCCCAGCGCGAGCAGTACACCGAGCGGGAGCGAGAAGACGATGCCCACGAGCGAGACGAGGAGCGTCACCAGGACGCCGCCCCAGAGCCCGGTTTCGACCACCGGCAAGCCGAGCCGGGTGGCTCCGCTGAGCAGGAAGAACCCCACGATCGGGTAGACGATGAAGAACAAAGCCGCCGCGATGTTCTTGTACGGCAGCCTCCGCCAGAGCAGCCAGACGACCAGGACGGCGCCCACCACCTCCGTGAGGCCCACGCGCCATCGCTCGGTCAACGGGTATGACCCGTACCGGAAGTAATCGAACTTGTAGTAGATGAACGGCCAGCAAGCCCCAGTGGGCCGAGCCCGGCAGGGCTCGCCGCTCGCGCCGCTCCAGACGGCGTCGATGAACAGGAATCGCACCACTCCCGGGATGAACCAGACCAGGAAAGCCATGGCGAGCGCGGTCAAAACAGCCGACAGGGGCGAGGAAAAGAGGTTCGACCGGACCCAGCCAACCGGACCCTGAACCAGCGCCGGCGGCGGCTCCGTCGGGGTCGGCGCAGTACGCAGATAAGCCTGGTCGAAGGTGGTGTCCGACACGCCGATCACCTTTCCACCAGGGCGACGCGGCGATTGTAGATGTTCATGACCGTCGAGGTCGCGAGCGAGATCGCGAGATAGACCCCCATGGTCACGGCCATGCACTGAACCGCGGCGCCCGTCTGGTTCAGAACCGTACCAGCGAAGACCTGCACGAGGTCCGGATATCCTATGAATACCGCGAGCGAGGAGTTCTTGATCAGGTTGAGGTACTGGTTGGTCAGGGGCGGGATGATCACGCGCATCGACTGCGGAATGACGACCATCCGCATGGTGACGTCGGCCTTGAGGCCCAGCGCTTCGGCGGCCTCGTGCTGGCCGCGGCCGACCGCCTGGATTCCGGCACGCACGATTTCGGCGATGAAGGCGCCCGTGTAGATCGACAGGCCCAGGACCAGCGCGGCCAGTTCCGGGAAAACAGGCTTGCCGCCGATGAAGTTGAAGCCTTTCAATTGGGGGACATCGAACGTGATCGGGAACCCGAGCACCAGGTAGGCCACGAGCGGCAACCCCAGCACCAACGCGAAAACGGCAGAAACGACCGGGAACTGCTGACCGGTTCGCTCCTGCCGTCTCGACGCCCAGGACCATAGGGCGACGCTGGCCAAGATGCCCGCCAGAAACGCGGCGCCCACCGCCCACGCTTGGTCACTGGCCACTGGGGCCGGCAGCACGAGGCCGCGATTGTTGAGGAAGGCGACGCCGAAGATGGAGACGGACTGGCGCGGTGCCGGCAGGGATTTCAGCACGACGTTGTACCAGAACACCAGTTGCAGCAGCAGCGGGATGTTGCGGAACAGCTCAACATAGACCATCGCCAGCTTGGAGACGATCCAGTTCGGGCTGAGCCGGAAGATCGCGATCAAGAAGCCGATGATGGTGGCGAACACGATTCCGACGGCGCTGACCAGAAGCGTGTTGAGCAGACCTACCCAGAAGGCGCGGCCATAGTCCGAGAGCGCCGAATAGGGGATCAACGCCTGGTTGATCTCGAAGCCTGCGATCTGATGCCAGAAGGCGAAGTTCAGCGGAACGCCGAGCTTGGCCATGTTGAGCACCGCGTAGTGCCCCGCCGTCCAGATCAGGGCAGCCACGACGGCGACGAGGACGATCTGGTAGAGGACGCCGCGAAACCGCGGGTCGTAGATGCTGAAGCCGGCCTTGGGCGCGGCGTGACTTGAGGTATGCGTCGTCATCGATAACGAGCCGCTCGGCCCAATGCTGCCGACATCCTGACGATCTCCTGGGAGTGGCGCGGCCGAAGGGGAGGCAAGGCCGCGCGTCGCTCAGCGGATCGGCGGACCGTACTGCAGGCCACCCTTGTCCCAAAGTGCATTCAAGCCGCGCTTGATCTTGAGGGGTGATCCCTCGCCGACGTTCCGCTCGAAGATCTCGCCGTAATTTCCAACCTGCTTGATGACGTTGTAGGCCCAGTCGTTGGCGAGGCCGAAGCCCTTTCCTTGATCGCCCTCGACGCCGAGAAGACGGCGGATGCTGGGATTGTCGGACTTTATCATCTCGTCGACGTTCTTCGACGTCACCCCGAGCTCTTCGGCGTTTATGGTCGCGAAGACTGTCCATCGCAGGATGTTGAACCACTGGTCGTCGCCCTGCCTCACGCTTGGCGCCAAGGGCTCCTTGGAGATGATCTCGGGTAGCACGATATGCTCGTCCGGGTTCACCAACCGCAGGCGCTCGGCATAGAGGCCGGAGGCGTCGGTCGTGAAGGCGTCGCAGCGTCCGGACTCGTAGGCCTTCAGCGTCTCGTCCTCGCTTTGGAATGCCACGCTTTCGAACTTCATGCCGTTGGAACGGAAGTAATCCGAAAGGTTCAGTTCGGTGGTGGTGCCCTGCTGGACGCAGATGGAGGCTCCGTTGAGCTCCTTTGCGGATGTGATGTTCAGCTTCTTGCGCACCATGAAGCCCTGGCCGTCGTAATAGGTGACCGGGCCGAAGAGGAGCCCCAGCGTGCTTTCGCGCGACGATGTCCAGGTGGTGTTGCGCGAGAGCACGTCCACTTCGCCCGATTGCAGCGCCGTAAACCGGTTCTTGGCGTCGAGCGGAACGAACTTGATTTTCTTGATGTCACCCAGCACGGCGGCCGCCATGGCTCGACAGAAGTCGACGTCCAGCCCGGTCCATTGGCCCTTGTCGTCCGGCAGCCCAAAGCCCGCGAGGCCGGTATTGGCGCCACAGGTGAGGACGCCCTTGCCTTTGACCGTGTCGAGCGTGCCAGCCCCCGCGGCCGACGCGATCCCCAAGGCTAGCGCCGAGACCAGGCCTGCGGCCAATGTGGTGAGTGCGCGCATGTAAATTCCTCTCGACACGCCCGATCGGGCTGATCATGGAGGCCGTCTCCACCGGGGAGTGACCACTTATTAAGCATCACACAAGCTTTGCCGCAGCAGGTCAAGACGTCGAAGCAAGCCTC
>CAXSEU010000436.1:0-3111 GCA_964236485.1 uncultured Lichenihabitans sp.
CGGTGCCGGACCGCATGAGTCCCGCAATGCGGCAGGCTCGCGCGTTCCAGGATGGGTCGATGCCTTCGAGCCCGACCTCATCATCATCTCCGCGGGCTTTGACGCCCATTACCGCGACCCGCTGGCCCAGATCCGTCTCGTGGAAAGCGATTTCGCCTGGGCTACGTTGAGGCTGATGGATCTTGCCGAAAAACGTTGCGGCGGACGCATCGTCTCGCTGCTTGAGGGTGGCTACGATCTCGAAGGCCTAGCCTTGTCGGCTGCCGCTCATGTTCGGGCCCTGATGGGCGTCGCCTGACCGAGATTTCACCTCATCGAGGCTCTCGGTCGTCGTGATGCCGATCCCGAAGCCCGAGAGACCCACATAGGTCCGCTCGCTCGATGAAAGCAGCCGGATCGAATGGATGCCGAGGTCGCGCAGGATCTGCGCCCCGACCCCGATTTCCCGCCAGTGCTTGATGCGCTTCGCCTCCGGCCCGTCGGCGTCGGGGCGCAAAGACGCGACCGGCACGCCGGCGGTGCCGTCGCGCAGGTAGATGAGAACGCCCCTGCCCTCGACGGCCATGCGAGCCAAGGCTTTGCCGATGACGGCACCACCGCCGAGCACATCCTGCAGGATGTCGGCACGATGCAAGCGGGTCGGCACGTCCGTGCCTTCGCCAATCCGGCCATGCACGAAGGAGAAATGCTGAACCTGATCGAAGGGCGTCGCATAGGCGTGGCCGGTCAATTCGCCGATCGCCGTCTTGACCGTGAAGGTCGCGACGCGCTCCACGAGCTTCTCTCGTGACTGCCGATACTCGATCAGGTCGGACACGGAAATGATCTTCAGGCCGTGCTTGGCCGCAAAGGCGACGATCTGGTCGCCCACCATGACGGTGCCGTCATCGTTGGCGAGTTCGCAGATGACCGCGACGGGAGGCAGGTCCGCCAAGCGGCAGAGGTCGACGGCCGCCTCGGTATGGCCGGAGCGCATCAGCACGCCACCGTCCTTGGCGATCAGGGGAAAGACATGGCCGGGACGCACGAAATCCGAGGCGCCCATATTGCCGTTTGCCATGGCGCGCACCGTGTTGGCGCGCTGTTCGGCTGAAATGCCTGTGGTCAGCCCGTGCCGGACGTCGATCGACACCGTGAAGGCGGTGCCGAGTGGCGCGTCGTTGGCGGCGACCATCGGCGACAGATTGAGGCGCCGGGCTTCCGCGCCGGTGGTCGGCGCGCAGACGATGCCGCAGCCATTGCGGATGATGAAGGCCATTTTCTCAGGCGTGCAGAACGACGCGGCGCAGATGAGGTCGCCCTCGTTCTCTCGGTCGTCGTCGTCGGTCACGATGACGATCTCGCCGCGTACCATGGCCTCGAGAGCTTCGACGACGGAACGCTGATTGCTCATGGCACTGCCTTCTTGACGCTGGGGCCCGGCTACCAGGTTCTGGAGGAAATCATTCGGGGTGACCTCGCCACGCGTCGCTCGCACGATGAGTTCAGCGGTCTCGCGCGAGATCCAGGCGCCGTCATGGTTGCAGATCTGCGTCACCGCACCTGGTGACAGGCCAATCCTTGTCGCGAAGGAGGATCGCGTCATCCGGTTGAGCTTCAGCCACGCCGAGAGCCTCATGGCAAGACGGTAAGCCGTAGCCCTTCTTTAGTAAAGGTATAAAAACGATCGATTTTAGTGGCGCTAAACATCGGCCGGCGACCGGCCCGTCTGCCCCCGATGACGCAAGAAATGATCGGCGAGGACGCAAGTCACCATGGCTTCTCCCACCGGAACCGCGCGGATGCCGACGCAGGGGTCGTGTCGTCCTCGTGTCGCGATATCGGTCTCGCCGCCCGCCCGATCGACGGTGCGCCGGGGCGAAAGGATCGAGGACGTCGGCTTGACGGCGAACCGCGCCACGATGGCTTGGCCGGTCGAGATGCCGCCGAGGATGCCGCCCGCGTGATTGGACAGGAAACGAGGCGGGCCTTCGTTCCCGGCCCGCATCTCGTCGGCGTTCTCCTCACCCGTGAGCGCCGCCGCGGCGAAACCGTCGCCGATCTCCACGCCCTTCACGGCATTGATGCTCATCAATGCCGCCGCCAGTTCGGCGTCGAGCTTGGCGTAGACCGGCGCCCCCCAGCCGGCGGGCACACCTTCCGCGATGATCTCGACGACGGCCCCGATCGAGGAGCCCTGCTTGCGGACATCGTCGAGGTAGCTTTCGAACCGCTGCGCCGCCGCCGCGTCGGGGCAGAAGAAGGGGTTGCGGCCGACCTCGCTCCAGTCCCAGCGGCCTCGATCGACGGCGTGCGGGCCCATTTGCACCAACGCCCCGCGCACCGTCACGCCCGGCAGCACCTTGCGGGCGACAGCACCGGCGGCGACCCGCGCCGCCGTCTCGCGCGCCGACGAGCGGCCCCCGCCTCGATAATCGCGAATGCCGTACTTGGCATCGTAGGTGAAATCGGCATGACCCGGCCGATACTTGTCCTTGATGTCCCCATAGTCTTTCGAGCGCTGATCGGTATTTTCGATCAGCAATGCGATCGGGGTTCCGGTGGTGAGCGGCGTGGCTCCCTCCCCGCCCGCAAAGGTGCCGGAGAGTATCCTGACTTGGTCGGGTTCCCGCCTCTGTGTGGTGAAACGCGACTGTCCGGGACGTCGGCGATCGAGGTCACCCTGGATGTCGGCCTCGGTCAGCACGATGCCGGGCGGGCAGCCGTCGATGACGCAGCCCAACGCGGGCCCATGACTCTCGCCGAAGGTCGTAACCCTGAACAGGTGGCCGAAGGTGTTGTGCGACATGGGACGGCTTTGTGACGGAAGGGGCTGCGCCCTTCTAGTTCACCCGCATGTCCAAGGGAAATGGCCCGTCTTTCCTGCCCGAGGCCCGCAGCAGAATCTCACGCCGCCCTGTTCATCGCCGTCTCGTCCTCCGCACCCTTCGGCTCGGCAGGGGCGCCGACCCACTCGGTCTGGGCCGGGATCGACTCGCCTTTCATGACCAGCGTCAACGGCCCCAATCGGGCGAAGTCGCCGACATGCGTGTCGTAGAGCACGGTCGACCCGGCCCCGATCGTCACGCCATTGCCGATGAGCTTCACCCGGATCAAGGACGGCGACGCGCT
>CAXSEU010000437.1:0-3090 GCA_964236485.1 uncultured Lichenihabitans sp.
CGCGCCCTCCACGGTGCGCAGGTTTACGTCGGCTCCCCGCTCGAGCAGCATCGTTACGACCCCGTCGTGTCCGGCGTCGGCGGCATGGGTCAAGGCCGTGCCCCCCATCCGATCACGCGCGGCCGGCGAGGCGCCGGAGTCGAGGAGCCGGGCCGCCAACCTGTCGCAGCCGGCGTCGGCGGCAGCGAACAACGCCGCACTGACCTGTGGTGCCTCGAGCGTCGCCCGTCGTGCTTCGTATTGTGCCGCCAAGGTGTCGCAGGTTCCCTCCGCCGCGACCGCAGGCCCCGCGACACCGAGGATCAGCAAACACGCGGTCCAATGCCACCGAGCGACGGTCGGCGCGATTGGATGGGGTCCACCGGCCGCACCCGCGCCCGTTCGATCGACACGCGAACTCCGGCCTGCGATGCTCATCGGCGTTTCCTTTACCGGCTGGGCGCACGAGCCGTCGCATCACCCGCAGCCATTCTGGTCACGATGAACCTTTGCCGGCTGGCCTGTCCAGGCCCGGCTCATCGCCCGATGGCCAGGCGCCCTTGCCTCCTGGTTTCGACCGTGTTCCCTAAGCTGTGGGACGAGCAGAGTCATTGGCGGGAGAACGCATGAGGATGTCATTCGCGGTTGGCTGCGCACTCACGCTGCTGCTATCGGGCGCGAGCGCGGCGCCCAAGATGGGGATGCGGTTCTGGAACCTGACCGGCGAGACGCTCTCGGAGGTTTCGCTCGCACCCGCGGGCACGGAGGCCTTCGGCGCGAACCAGTGCGCCAATGACAAGGACGGCACCGTCGAGTTCGACGAGCAGGTTGCGGTCACGGGCGTGGCGCCGGGGCGCTACGATCTTCGCCTGACGGACATTCATGGCCGGACCTGCTTTGCGAAAGCCGTGAAGGTCGAGGCGGGTGCCGTCTTTTCGGTGCAGGACAAGGAGTTGACCGACTGTGCGCGGTGAAGGTCCGCCGCAGCGCGCCGGCATGAGGCGGATTGTCGTGGCCGGCGCGGCAGCCCTGCTGGTGCTCGGCGGTTTCACCGGGGCGTTCACGAGCGGCACCGGCCAGAAGTTCATCTCCAACGAACGTTCGAGCGAGATCTTCGTGCTCGATGGGTCAGACAACGTCACGGGCTCGTTCAAGAGCTGCGGGCGCCCCCGAGGCATGCGGTTCACGCCCGACCGCACGCGCTTCATCGTGGCCTGCGGCGGCGACAACACGGTCGCGATCTACGATGTCGCCTCGCGCAAAGTCGTCAAACGTTTCCGCGACGTCCCTGATCCGGAGACCTTCGACCTCCACCCGGATGGGCGGCACCTTTATGTATCCAACGAAGACGACGCGGAGGCGACCGTCATCGACATCGAAACCGGTGAGGTGACGAACCACTATCCAGTCGGCGATGAACCCGAAGGCGTGCTGGCGACGCCGGATGGCAAATACGTGTTCGTCGCGTCTGAAGCCGCCAATCTGGTTCAGGTGATCGACGTCACGTCAAAGACGGTGGTCAAGGAAATCCTGACCGCCACCCGGCCGCGCCGGCTCGCGCTCACCCCCGACGGCAAGGCCCTCTGGGTCTCGGACGAGATCGCCGGCATCGTCGAAATCATCGATGTCGCGACCCTTGCCGTGACGGACCGGGTGACCTTCGAGGTGCCGGGGCTGCAGCGCGACGAGGTGACACCGGTCGACATCGCGATGACCCGCGATGGACGCAAGGCCTATGTGGCTCTCGGCCGCGCGAACAGGGTCGCCGCGGTGGACGTGGCGACCCGCAAGACATCCGACTACATCCTGGTGGGTAAACGCCCCTGGGGTCTCCGCCTGACTAGGGACGACCAAAAACTCTACGTCGCGAACGGGCTTTCGGATGACATCGCGGTGGTCGACACGCAAACGAACCGCGTCATCAAGGCCGTTCCCGTTGGAGTGATCCCCTATGCGATCCTGATCGACGACTAGGGTACGTCAGGCTCTTCTGGAAGCGGAGCTTCCATGCAAGCCTGCAAACATACTCGCTTTTTTGCGCTGGCGAATGTCCGCAACAGCATGACATACGCCAGGCTTTGTCAGATCATCGCAGACGACGGATCCCTGATTCCGAGAAAGTGCAGACCAACGTTCAGTGTCCTGGGTCCGGCAGCACGGCTGTGAGGCTGCGGGAGCCGAGCCGCAATTCGATCCGTCGCGCCTCGATGGCTGACACGGTCCAGCCGTCCACCTGGCTTCCCAGCGACACGTGGAGTGAGGCCGCATTCTGGCCGAGCCTGACGATCGCCACGCTCCGCTCGCTGCCGAGGATGATCCCGCTGACCTTGATGTCGGGCGGCGGCTTCACGGGCGGTGCCGGCGGAGCTTCCGCTTCATCGACGACCGAAGGGGGAGGCGGGCGCCGCGTCGGGGAAAAGAGCGGGCGCTGGCGGGTGGCTTCCAGCGTGCGAAGATCCGAGGCCTCGGTGGCAAGGCCGGGGGCGCCGCGCATGGCACCGAGGACGAAAAGCGTCACGCCGACGAGAAGGCGGCGGCAAAGGTCCGCCGCGTGAACTTGCTGTTCTTCATCACCGGTCAACGTCCACCTCAACCTTCATGCCCCCTTACCGATCGGCGTTTGCGCCTTCTTCGTAACATGCGTGATTCCAGCCTCGACCGACACGGGGGAGAAGAGCCGACTAGCGACACTTGGCCGCAAGCTAGACCGAGCACGATCGATGCCGGACTGCAAGGTTACCGATGCAGAAAGATCACTACTTTTAAAACAACCTTCGTCGAAGTGCTTCGATCCCGCCGATCTTCTTGTCGGCTGTGGGGAGGCTGCTAGGTTCGATCAAGGAGTCGGACAATCGGCCGCTCGCTGGCGTCGTTCGCGCGCCACTCTCAACACAGGGACGAAAACCCATGTCTGAAGCCTTCGAAAACCAGCTGGATGATGCTCAAGTGCCCCGCATCGACCTTGAGGCGGGGCGGCGGGCGTTCGTCAAGGCGGTCGGTCTTGGCGCCGCGGGGGCGGCCATCTTCGGCGGCATGACGGCGGAAGCCGCTGCGCAAACCGCGGACTTGGACATTCCGATTCTGCAGTTCGCCCTCAACCTCGAGTACCTC
>CAXSEU010000438.1:0-3086 GCA_964236485.1 uncultured Lichenihabitans sp.
GTCTGATGTTCGGCAGCGATTGGCCGGTCTGCACCCTCGTGGCGTCCTACGCGGAGGTCTGCACCGCGGCCCGAACGCTGCTCTCGAGGCATTTCGGAGCGCACGATCTCGAGAAGATCTTCGCCGGCAACGCCGCCGCCTTCTACGGCGTCTGAGCCCCGCCGTCGGCATGGCCTTTGCTTCGCTCGACGCGGCGCCATGACATCAGGCGGAACCCCATTGCCTCGAACACTCCGCCGGTCCAGTCTGCGGCCTGGCGCCGGTCGCGAGGGACGGGCCAAGCCTTTCAAATGTGCAAGCCTTGAGGATGACCGCTTCATGAAACATTCCTTTGGACGCTGGGCCGTCGCGGTGACGATGACGGTCATGATGGGGGGCGCCGCCTCCGCCGAAACCGTCCGGGTAGGCTATTCGGCCGAACCCTACCCGCCCTTCACGACGCCCGATGCCTCCGGCAAATGGACCGGGTGGGAGGTCGACTTCACGAACGCGATCTGCGCCAAGGCCAAGCTCGACTGCGTCATCGTCCCCACCGCCTGGGATGGCATCATCCCGGCCCTGACCTCGAACAAGATCGACATGATCATCGCCTCGATGTCGATCAACGCCGAGCGGCAGAAGACGATCGACTTCTCGGACAAGTACTACAACACGCCCTCGGTCATCATCGCGGCCAAGGGTTCCACCATCAAGCCGACCCCGGAGGGCCTCAAGGGCAAGATCCTGGGCGTTCAGGTGTCGACGACCCACGAAGCCTACGCACAGAAATATTTCGCCAAGTCGGCCGCGGAGATCAAGCAGTACCAGACGCAGGACGAGGTCAACCAGGATCTAGCCGCCGGCCGCATCGACGCGACGCAGGCCGATTCGGTCGCCGAGGACGCTTTCCTGGCGTCCGACCAGGGCAAGGCTTGCTGCACGTCGGTCGGGCCCGTCAAGGACGACAAGGAGATCCTGGGGCAAGGTGCCGGCGTCGGCCTGCGCAAGGGCGACACCGCGCTGAAGGACAAGATCAACGCCGCGATCAAGGCGATCCGTGCCGACGGCACCTACGACGCCTTCTCGAAGAAATACTTCAACTTCGACATCTACGGCGGCTGAGCGGCCGACAGGCCTGCCTTTCCCGCCAGGGAAGGGGGCCTGTCCATGCTCGTGAAAGGGACGCGAACGATCGTCGATGGCGTCGCCCGCAATGTTCTCCGACCTCGGTCTGCTGGCCTTGTCCCCGCCCGGCTGGGGCGGCGTTCTGCTGCACGGCCTCTGGAACTCGCTTCAGATCGCCGTCGGCGGCTACGCCATCGGTCTCCTTCTCGGCACCGGGGGGGCGCTCGGCAAGCTGCATGGCGGCCCCATCCTCAAGGACCTCCTGGCGGGCTACACGACGCTCGTGCGCGCGGTGCCCGAGCTCGTGCTGATCGTGCTGCTCTATTATGCGGGGACGGACGCCATCAACCGCGGCTTGTTGTCCCTCGGCCTCGCCGGCGTCGACATCAGCGGCTTCGTGGCCGGCATCCTGGTGATCGGCTTCGTTCAGGGCGCCTATACGACCGAGGTGCTGCGCGGTGCCATCCTGGCCATCCCGCCCGGGCAGATCGAGGCGGCGCGATCCTGCGGCATGAGGCCGGCAAAGATCTTCCGCCGCATCACCCTGCCCGCCATGGTGCCCTACGCCGTGCCGGGCCTCTCGAACCTCTGGCTGATCGCCACCAAGGATACCGCGCTCCTGGCCGTCGTCGGCTTCAGTGAACTGACCCTCGTCACCCGCCAGGCGGCAGGATCGACGAAAGCCTATTTCTTCTTTTTCAGCGTCGCCGGTGTGCTTTATCTGGCCTTGACGCTGGTCTCCAACGTCGTGCTCGGCGTGCTCCAGCGCCGCACGCGTCGATGGATGCCGAGGTACCGATGAGCGATCTCGTCGATCCCCGCCTTATCGAGGTCGACGACGGCCCCGACGCCGTGCCGAAACCCTCCCGCTCTTCGGCGCCGCATCGCATCGTGCTGACCGCGACCGCGGCCGTGCTCCTCCTTTGGGCGGCCTTCGGTCTGCGGTGGGACTGGCTGCCGCATTATGCCCCCATGATCGTCGCGGGCGTCTCGGAAACGATACTGCTCCTCGTCGTCACCACGCTGCTGGGCTTCTTGCTGGCCATCCCCATCGGACTCGCCCAGGTGGTGGGCAATGTCTGGCTCGCCGCCCTGGCCCGGATCTTCTGTACCGTCGTGCGCGGTACCCCCTTGCTGCTGCAGCTCTGGCTTCTCTATTACGGGGTCGGGTCGCTGTTCCCGATGGTGCCGCAGATCCGCGACTCCTTCCTGTGGCCTTACCTGCGCCAGGCCTGGCCCTACGCGGTGGTGGCGCTCACGACATCCTTCGCAGGCTACGAGGGCGAAGTGATGCGCGGGGCTTTCGCAGGCGTGCCGCGCGGCGAGATCGAGGCGGCACGCGCCTTCGGGATGAAACCGTTCACGCTGCTGCGCCGCATCTGGCTGCCTCTCGCGGTCTATCGGTCGCTGCCGACCTTGGCCGGGGAGACGGTTCTCCAGCTCAAGTCTACCCCGCTCGTCGCCACCATCACGGTGATGGACGCCTATGCGGTCTTTGCCCGAATCCGCCAGGACACCTACGTCACCTACGAGCCTTTGCTCCTCCTGGCGCTGATCTATTGCGGGCTGACCGGCGTTTTGGTCATGCTGTTCCGCACGATCGAAAAGCGTCTGCCTGCCCCGAGGGGATGATGGATCGAACGGCGGATAGCAGCCCCTGAGGTCCCGGCATGCAAGCCTCCCAAGCCATTCGCAACGACATGCCGGAACTGGTGGCGCTCCGGCACGACCTCCACATGCATCCCGAACTCGGTCTCGAGGAGGTGAGAACCTCGGACCTCGTGGCGCGCCGGCTGGCCGAACTCGGCTACATGGTCCACCGCGGCCTCGCCAGGACGGGCGTCGTGGCGACGCTGACGCAGGGGACCAGCCGCAAGTCTGTCGGCATCCGGGCCGACATGGACGCGCTGCCGATCCTGGAGGAGACCGGCCTGCCCTACGCCAGCCGGACTCCCGGGCTGATGCACGCCTGCGGTCACGAC
>CAXSEU010000439.1:0-3082 GCA_964236485.1 uncultured Lichenihabitans sp.
CGCGCATGCGATCGTCAGTCTGGCCGCGGCCATGGAGGCGGATTCCGACGCC
Source organism: uncultured Lichenihabitans sp. (assembly GCA_964236485.1). Classification (GTDB taxonomy): domain Bacteria; phylum Pseudomonadota; class Alphaproteobacteria; order Rhizobiales; family Beijerinckiaceae; genus Lichenihabitans. The sequence goes on from CAXSEU010000439.1 coordinate 53, forward strand.
GGCATCATTCAGACCCTGCCGCTCATCATCAACCGAAACACGCTGTTCGCGCGGCTGCAGCAGTTTGCGGCGCGTATTCACGGCCCAGTCATCGCCTCCGGCTTGGCTGTATGGATGGGGCGGGACGGCAATTACTGGGGCCACAACGCCATCATCCGCACGGCCGCCTTCGCGGCGAACTGCGGCCTGCCAGACCTGCGCGGCAGACCGCCGCTCGGGGGCCACATCCTCAGCCATGACTTCGTCGAGGCGGCCCTGATTCGCCGCGCCGGCTACGCGGTCTACATGCTGCCCGTGCTCGGCGGCAGCTTCGAGGAGAGCCCGCCCTCGCTCATCGACCTTGCGGCCCGCGACCGGCGGTGGTGCCAGGGCAACCTGCAGCACGCCCGCGTCATGTGGGCCAGGGGCTTCCACCTCGCCTCGAGACAGCATTTCGTCACCGGCATCATGGGCTACGCGGCCTCCCCGATGTGGATGGCCCAACTCCTCGTCGGCATCGTGCTGGTGCTGCAATCGACCTATATCCGGCCGGAATATTTCACGCAGGACTTCTCCCTCTTCCCCGCGTGGCCGCGCTTCGACGCGCAACGCGCCCTCGATCTTTTCGGCGTCACCATGGCGGTGCTGCTGGCGCCGAAGGCCTTCGGGCTGCTGATCGCGCTCTTTCAACCCGCCACCCGAAAATCCTGCGGCGGAGCCGTCAGCCTGATCCTGTCGACGCTCGTCGAGATCATCATGTCGTCCTTGCTGGCGCCGATCATGATGTTGATTCAATCGGGCTCGGTCATCCAGATCCTGCTCGGACGCGACACGGGATGGAGCCCGCAGCGGCGCGACGACGGCTCGATCCCCTTCCGCGACATCGTTCGGCGGCATCGGACCCATGTGGCGCTGGGGTTCATAACCTTGGTGGCGGGCCTCCTCATCTCGCCGTCGCTGGTCGCCTGGATGTCGCCGACGATCGCCGGGCTGATCCTCGCCATCAACCTGTCCTGGGCCAGCGGCCAACGCTCCATCGGATTGTTCCTGAAGCGTCTCGGATTGCTCCGCACGCCGGAGGAGACGTCCCCGCCCGACATCGCGCTCCGGGCCAATGCGCTGGCCAGCGAACTGGCCCTGGCAGGGTACGACGGCACGGACGGCATCGCGGCGCTCCACGCCAGCCGCGAGCTGCGGGAGTTGCATGAAGCTTACCTGCCGTCCGGACCGGCCCGGCGGCGCGGTGATATCGACCACGATCGCGTGATGGCGGAGGCGAAGCTGCTCGACGCGAGGACCGTCGAGGAGGCACAAAGCTGGCTGAACCGCCGTGAGCGCACGGCGGTGCTGAACGACATCGAACTGATCGCCCGGGTGGCGAACCTGTCGCCAGCGGGAATTCACGGGGAATCGGTGTAAGCTTCAAGCCGCCAAGCGCACTTGACTTGCGCCGACCGACGGTCGTGTCGAGGCATGCTGATGAGCTACGATGTGGCGTTCGTGGTCGGCGAGGTTGAAGGCCTCGATCTGCCACTGTCCAGGTTGAGACAGGTTCTTGAGCTCACCGGATCGCTCAACCCGCGGATCAGGGCGTTCTGCGACAGGATCGAGGTGAAGAGACCGCATTACGACCTTCGTCCCGCAGAAGAGATCATTGCCGCTGGGTGGACTGAATCCCCGGTGTTGTGCGAGTTCGGGCGCGAGCACGTCACCATCGCTGTGATGCAAACCGCAGAGGAGAGGGTGATCCCCGAATTGGTGACGCTCGCGCATGACATGGGCCTGCTCGCATTCGACTTCGAAGCCATGGAGTTCCTTCACGGTGAAGGCTTCGAATGCATCATGCACGTGGAGGACAGACGCACACTGATCGGCCCGCGTTTGCGGGAGGTTCGCGCGGCCGTCGCCGACATGACCCCGGATGGCGGTCCCTCGTTCTTGATCCTCACGAAACCGAACATCGACTATGCTCAGATCGCGGGCGGCGACGGCGCCTTCGTCTTTGAATGGCGGGAGCACCGCGGCGAAACCTTCAGTCACTGGGCGGCCGGTCATCTCGATGAAGACTCGAGGGGCTCCGCTTCGGTTCAGACAAACGGCTATCATGTCAGGGTGAATTCCAACGAGCGATTGAGCCAGGATGACGTGATGGAGTTGTTCGAGACCTTCTTACGCGACGAACGGCGTCCGGACAGCTATGCTTGGCGGGATATGACGGGCGAATTCCACAGCGAACCCGATCAAGCCGCTTGAGAAGCGGCGGTTCCTACCTGAAGGCCTGATTCTTCCGCGCCGCCTGCAGCCGCTTGAAGTCGTCGCCCGCATGATGCGACGAGCGGGTCAGGGGCGAGGCCGACACCACCAGGAAACCCTTGGCCAAGGCCACCGTCCCGTAGGCGTTGAACTCGTCCGGTGTCACGAACCCCATCACCGGATGATGCTTCCTGGACGGTTGCAGGTACTGCCCGATCGTGAGGAAGTCGACCTCGGCCGAGCGCAGATCGTCCATCACCTGCAGCACTTCGGTCCTCACCTCGCCTAGGCCCACCATGATGCCGGACTTGGTGAAGATCGATGCATCGCGCTCCTTTACCTGTTGAAGCAGCCGCAGCGAATGAAAGTAGCGCGCGCCCGGCCGCACCGACAGGTAGAGGGAGGGCACGGTCTCGAGGTTGTGATTGAACACGTCCGGCCTGGCGTCGATCACGACCTCGAGCGCGCCGGGCTTGCGCAGGAAATCCGGCGTCAGCACCTCGATCGTGGTTTCGGGCGCCGAGCGGCGGATGGCCGCGATGGTATCGGCGAAATGTCTGGCGCCGCCGTCGCCGAGGTCGTCCCGGTCGACCGATGTCACGACAACGTGATGAAGGCCGAGTTTCGCCACGGCTTCGCCGACCCGCTCGGGCTCGGCGGCGTCAAGCCCACCCGGGAGGCCGGTCCGCACGTTGCAGAACGCGCAGGCGCGCGTGCAGGTGTCGCCCATGATCATGAAGGTGGCGTGCTTCTTGTCCCAGCACTCGCCGATATTCGGGCAGCCCGCTTCCTCGCACA
>CAXSEU010000440.1:0-3081 GCA_964236485.1 uncultured Lichenihabitans sp.
GCCGACCAGGGCCACCAATGCGGGGTCGCCCTCCAGCCCCGACAGAATGGCGGTGACGACCGCCTGCTGACGGTCCAACGCGCTCACCGGCCCCTCCCCTTGACCGCCCGATCGAGGTGGGCGGCCAGCACACCGGCCGCGCCCCCTTCGGCATGCGCCACCGCGGGACGCACGATCGGATGAGCCGCCATTCTGGCCGTCCCGAACTCGATGTCCGCCGCAAACGGCAGGTCGACGATCAGAAGCACGCCCTTGTCGGTCGGCTCGACCGAGACGGCGCTCGCCTGCGCTTCCCGGAGGCCGCGCCGGACGTCTTCGGCCGCACCGGCCGCGACCTCGTGCAGCCCTGAACGCGCACCCTGCGTCGCGGCGACCGGAAGCGCCGCCAGCCTGGCGCGAAGCCGGTCGAGGCCTTTTACATTCGACAAGACGCGAACCATCGGCACGCCTCCCTCACGCAGCGAGGACCGGCACCGCGACCACGCTCCAGGCGGCGCCGGCGGGATCACTCTCGACCCGGATGATCCGGTAGCCGAGGCCCGCCACGAAGACGAGATCGTCGAGGTCGACCCCCGCCGTCATGCCAGCCCTCAGCAGGCTGATCGTCACGGCGCTCTCCGGCAGCGCGCGGTCGGCGCGGGCGCGATCGCTCATCGCCGACACCATGGCCTTGACGGGCCGGTTCGTGGCCGCGACCGCGAAACCGCCGGTGCCGGTGTCGGTATCGGTGCTCTTGGCGAGCGTCGCATCGCGGTACACGGCCGCGAACACGGCGCCGAAGAGCCTTTGCAGGTCACCGTCGAGGAGGGACATGGATGGCCTCGCGTCACGGGAGAAGAACGGGCGGCTGGTTCACCTTGAGCAATGCCAGGAAGCGGCGGCCATAGGTGGTCTCGTCGAGGAGGCTCGGCTCGCGACCCCCGCCGACCGAGGCCCGGCGATCGAGCGAGAGCGAGCCCGAGCGCATGGACTGGAAGCCCAGCGCCCCGGCGGCACCCGCCGCAGCCTCGGCGCCGGTGCCAAGCCCGTCGAGGGTCATCGTGTGGGCGGCCAGCAGCATGATCGCGATGACGTAATCGTCCGGCAGCCACGTCTCGTCGACGCGCGCCCGCGCCTCCCCGATGGCATTGGCCACCACGTTGGCCGGCACGCTCGAAAAGCCGGGAAACCGCGCCGCAAGGTCGCCGGCGGTCGGCACGATGTAGGACATGGCTTTACCCCCGCGTTATCGCTCGTCGCCACGAAGCGGGTGGCGCGACCCACCGGATGGAGGTTTTCGGCGGCTCGGCACATGCGCTTCAGGAGAAGCCTCGCCGGCGGGGGCTGCCCCGGAGTCGGCGGGGTTCTGGAGAGGAACGTTCGCCACTGATCGGATCGACACTTCGCCCGCAGCCTCCCAGACGCCATGCAGCGGATGGTCGGCAAGGTCGAGACGCGTCGAGGCGCCGGGCTCGACAAGATGCGTCGTGCCGTCGATCAGCTGGAAGCCGCGGGCGCCCCGCGCCCGGTTGGTCACGTCGGCCAGCATGAGCGTCAAATCCCGTCGTTGTAGGAGACGCCTTTCGGCAGCCGGATGTCGAGCCCGCCGAGCCGCATCATGCCCGGGATGACGAACTCCAGCATGCGCTGCTGCGGCGGAAAGAACTGATGCGGCATCGGCATGTGGAACTTCAGCACCTGCGGGTCGCGCCGATAGGTGATCATGCGGTTGGTGCCGCCCGCCCCGGCGCCGGCGAGCTGTCGCAGGGTGCGGATCGTCAGCGGCTTGCCGGTGCTCGACGTGTAGATGTTGTTCGCCTGCAGGAAATTGATGATGGTGGTGTCGGTGTTGGGCGAGCGCGGCGTCGAGGCGATGGTGCCGAACTGCGCCACAGGCAGCAGCACCGTGTCGTGCAATTCGATCTGCTGGGTCGTCGACCAGGCGCCCACCAGGGCGTTGTTGACGTCGGTGAGGATCTCCCCCGGCGTCTTGTTGGCCCAGAGCGGCGAGCCGCCCCCGCCATTGGGCACCGCCGTCTGCGGCACGCTCGGCTGGTTGATGAGGCCCAAAAATCCCTTGCGGCTGTCACCCGAGATCACCACCCGTTCGACGAGTTCGTCAGCGGCGCGCTTGGCGGCCGCGGCCTTGTCGGCGGTGAGGTTCATGCCGGGGATCAGCATGGCCTCGTTGATCTCCTCGAGCGAGAACCGGTAGCCGATCTTGGCCGATTCCACCGTCGTCTCGTATTTGGAGCGAGCGACCTCGGCGAAAGGCATGTCGCCCGCGTCGCCGTTCATCCAGTCGGCCTGTCCCACTCCGTCCGACGTGAAGTATGTGACGGTCCTGGTCCAGGGATAGGCGGAGGTGTCGACCGGCACGAGGTTCGGATACTGGATGTCGGCATAGCGGATCTTGTACACCTCCTGCTCGATGGAGGTGACTTGGGACAGCAGGAAGCCGAGTGCCGCCTGGGCGTCATAGGTCGGGCTTGCGCGAAGCATGGAGGGTCCTCGAAAGATGGCGGGAAGATCGGGTCGCGAGGGATCAGTTCAGGCGCAGTTTCGCCAGGGCGGCGCCGGTCGTGGCGCTCTCCCAGATCGCACCGGCGATGAGTGTGTTGGCGCTCGCCACGTTGGTGAGAAGACCGGCCGACGTGACATAGACGGGCTGACCCGGCGTCACCGCGACGGCGGCGTTGACCCAGACCACCCCCTTGGTCATGACGCCGACCGTGGCGGTAGGCGGATATTGATCGTTGTCGGCGGGTGGCAAGGTGGCATCGCGGATGGCGATGCCCCGGAAGGCACCCGTGTTGCCGCTGGCGGACACGATCAGTTGCTCGCTCGATCCCTGCAGGACGGCATCGCCGAAGTTGATGGGAGCGGTGGCGGCCGGATCGACGATCCGCGAGATGATGTTGGTGGCCCATTCGCCGTTGGCGATCATGCCGAGATAGGCAGCGGCCGCGAAGGTCGAATAGGTGGATTGGACGGCGGGCATCATGCGGCTCCGGTCAGAGTGTCGCCCTTCCAGGCGTCGGTGAGATAGCGGTTGCGGGCGGCGAGCGCCGCCGCAACCGCTATCTCACCGACGCCTGGAAG
>CAXSEU010000441.1:0-3076 GCA_964236485.1 uncultured Lichenihabitans sp.
GATCCTAGAACCGTGTCTCGCGTGGCCAGGAGCCCGACCCTCGAGATCGTCCGGTCCGCTGGAGGGTGGTTCCCGATCATGGCCATGCAAGTCGACAAGGAACCCTACAGCGCCCCGGATATTCGCCAGGCGCTGAAATACGCCGTCGACCGGGACTTGATGATCAAGACGCTGTTCAGCGGCTACGGCAGCATCGGCAACGACAACCCGGTTCCCCCGAGCGACCCCTTCTTCCATGCGCAGCTTCCCCAGACCAGCTACGACCCCGACCGAGCTAAAGCCTTGGTGAAGAAAGCCGGGCTCGCGGGCGCCAGAATCGTCCTCCAGACTTCGGAAGCCGCGTTCAATGGCGCACTCGACATGGCCATGCTGCTGCAGGCTTCCGCCGGCAAGGCCGGCATCACGGTCGACATCAAGAAAGAGCCCGCCGATGGCTATTTCACCAAGGTCTGGCTGAGGGGATCCTTCGTCTCCAGCTACTGGGGCGGACGACCGGCCGCAACGCAGATGCTGAGCGTCGCCTACCAGTCCGGCGCGCCGTGGAACGAGACGCACTGGGCGAATGAAAGCTTCGACAGAATGCTGGCGGACGCGAAAGCCGAGACCGACGAGGACAAGCGTCGAGCCCTGATCTGGGACATGCAGGCCATGCTGACCCGGAGCGGAGGATCGATCATTCCATGCTTCAGAGACTGGCTCGATGCACATCACATGAAGGTCGGCGGCCACACTCCGCACAGCGGCTTGGACATGGACAATGGCCGGATCGCCGAACAGGCGTTTCTCAAGGGCTGATGGCCGTGGCCAAAGGAGAAGTCAGGCTTTCAGGAATGGTGCGATGAGCGACAGATCGGCAGGGCTCAACCGGTCGGATGCGGTCGCGGCCTGATGCCAGTAGGGGTGAGGCAGCGGCACTTCGCTGACCTTGTCGAGACGCAGCCGTTCCTCCCCCGAAAGCTTCAGGTCGCCCGCGCCGAGGTTCTGCCTCAGTTGGTCCTCGGTGCGGGCACCGATGATCACCGAGGCTACGGCGGGACGGCCCAGCAGCCACGCGAGCGCAACCTGCGCGGCCGGTACGTCGCGGGCGCTTCCTATCGCGACGAGTTCGTCGACAATGTCGTAGAGGCGGGCCTCGTCGTGAACCGGCGGCTCTTTCCACTCCTGGAGCAGCCGACCTTCGGGTTGCGGCTGGTTGCGCCGGTACTTGCCGGAAAGGAGGCCACCCGCCAGCGGGCTCCAGACCAGGATGCCAAGTCCCTGGTCCACGCTGATGGGAACGAGCTCGTACTCGGCTTCGCGCGCTTGCAGCGTGTAATGGATCTGCTGGCTGACGAACCGCGGCAACCGCATCGCGGCGGACGCCGCCAGGGCCTTCATCAGGTGCCAGCCCGAGAAATTCGAGGCACCCACGTAGCGGACCTTACCCGCCCGCACGAGGTCGTCGAGAGCGCCGAGAACCTCCTCGAGCGGGGTCAGCCCATCCCATTCGTGCAACTGATAAAGGTCGATGTGCTCCACGCCGAGTCGCATGAGGCTGGCCTCGCAGGCACGCACGAGGTGGTGTCGTGACAGGCCACGATGGTTCGGGCCCGAGCCCATGGGAAATCGGGCCTTGGTGGCGACGATCAGCTGGTCCCGCTTCCCTGCGATGGCTTCCCCGACGATCTTTTCGGACAAGCCGTCCGAATAGACATCCGCGGTGTCGATGACGTTCACGCCGGCGTCGACGCACAGATCCACGAGCCGTCGCGCGCCCTCGGCATCGGTGGAACCGACCTTGCCGAAGTCGCCCCTGCCACCAAAGGTCATGGTCCCCAGCGTCAGGACCGATACTTTCAGGCCCGACCGACCGAGGATCCGGTATTCCATGAGAGTCTCCGCCTATTTGGTCTTGACCGGCCCTGAACGACTCGCTTTCGGCGAATCGGTCCTGACCGCAGTGGCTACCCTGGGAGCCGGCGCCCCCTTGTCGGCGGACGGCAAGGCCTTGCCGGCCGCAACGGCCGGCTTGGGTGCGATCGCGGCCGCTGCAACCGCCATGCCCTTGACGTCCCCCCCAGCCGCCGCGACCGGCGCGGGAGAGAGGGACTCGGGCTCGCGCGACACGGCCGTCAAGTCGTGCTCGCCTTGGTCGGTCAGGCTTGGAACGTCGCCGTAGGAACTTTGCAGCTCCATCGATTCGACCGGCTCACTGGCTCCGCTGTCACGCGGCAACAGCGTCGACTTCAGGCTGTCCTGAAGGGCGATGATTTCGCGAGCCTGTTCCCAGTGGTCGGTGTGTCGCCCGTGCGGCCGGCCCTCGCCTTCCCACAATTCATGTGCCTTGCTACGGATGCGGTCCTCGTCCGGGTCATGCGACATCACTTCCTCCTGTCATATCGGACGGAACATCCTCGGCCTGCCGCCGGATTTCCTCTTCCATCTCGTCAAACCGTCGGCCGTCATGTCCGGCAGGTCGGGCCGAGCAGCCTCCGCAGCCGGGACATCCCGCAGCGTCATGCGCTCCGGAGCCATGGAGCCGCCTTCTTCCGTATCTACGGCGGACGCCTCCCCAGGGCGATCGAGCCCCTGCTCATCGCCCTCCCCAGACGCCGAGTAAGAACGCGACGGCGGCCGCGGATTTTGCATTCCCGCCTCTTAAGCCCTGGCCTTTTCAACGCAACGTATGGCATCTTAACTCGTTCCCGCTTGTCAGCGGGGGAATGGCAAACTCGTCCCGGGACTTTCAACGCGGGTCACGACGGTTCGGCCGGGTCGCTCAGATGGTGCAGGCGCGCGGCTGCCGCCTGGGCGAACCGGATCATCATGGCACGCCGTGTCGCGGGTGCCATTCGCATCGCGGTGGCATCACGCACGACCGCGGCCCCGTAAGCGTCCGCCACGATGACCCCGGCGGCCTCCGGCAGGACCGTGATGGGGAACGTCACCGGGATGGCGAGGAACAGGCGATCGCAATGGGCCTGGTAGTTGAACCATTTCCGGTCCGCCCGAAAATCCGCGACCGAAGACTTGATCTCGATGATCGTGAAGCTGCCGTCGTGGCCAAGGCCGACGACATCGGCGCGGCGGCCGTCGC
>CAXSEU010000442.1:0-3072 GCA_964236485.1 uncultured Lichenihabitans sp.
CCTCACTCTGCGGCGCGGAGCTTTCGCGAAGATGACGTCATCGCCACCTCACCGCGCTATGGCGACCTCGATTTCCTGGAGGAGCTTCTGCGGTGAATAAGGCTTCGCGACAAACCGGCCACTGTCCGGCAAGTCCGCCCCGCTCGGATGGACGCGTCCCGAGGTGATGACGAGCTTCACGTGCGGCCACCGTCGATGCACTTCACGGGCCAGATCGATGCCGTCGAGGTCGCCGGGCATATTGACGTCGGTGAACAGGACCCCGACATCCTGATGCTCCGCCAGGAGCGCGAGCGCCGAACCGGCATCGGCGGCCTCCAACACCCTGTAGCCGCCGTCTTCGAGCACGTCAGCTGCGATCAGCCGCAGCAACGCCTCGTCATCCACGACCAGGATCAGCGGATTGCGGTGCTCAGGTGATTCGACCATGGCGATCAACGATCCCAGCACGTGATTGTTTCGACGGAAATGACGTTTGTTAAACCGCAGCCACGAAGCGCCGGGTTGACGGATCCGACGATGTTCCCTATTTGTTCGTTGGCGGAGGATTGCCATGTTGCGCTGGAGCGAGGACGACGGCGTCCCGGCGGCTGCCGGCGCAAGCCATGTGACGCCCCGCCATCAGCCCGCCTCCACGGCGGTCGCGGAGAAGCCGCTGGTCGTGAGAAAAGGCCGGGGCGTCGCCAGCAACCGCACGGCTCGTTTCGAAGCGACCGAACGGGTGCAGGTGTCCGACGGGTGGGGTGAGGAAGCCGATCCGCCATCGATCGTCACCACCGTGACACTGGAGCGGGCCAAGACGGTCATCACGCGCAACGAATCGCCCGACATTTCGTTCGACCGCTCGATCAACCCCTATCGGGGATGCGAGCATGGCTGCGTCTATTGTTTCGCGCGGCCGAGCCACGCCTACGTGGGCCTGTCGCCCGGTCTCGATTTCGAGACCCGGCTCTTCGTCAAGCAAGGGGCGGCCGAAAAGCTGGAACGCGAGCTCGCGGCGTCGAGCTACAAGCCCAGGACCATCGCCATCGGAACCAACACCGACCCCTACCAGCCGATCGAGAGGAAGCATCGCGTCATGCGCCAAGTCCTCGAAGTCCTGGCGCGCTCCGATCATCCGGTCGGCATCGTCACGAAATCGGCGCTGGTGACGCGCGACATCGACATCCTGGCCCCCATGGCGGCCAAGGGCCTCGCCAAGGTCGCGGTCTCGGTCACGACACTGGACGGCGCGCTCGCCCGCACCCTCGAACCCCGTGCGGCGGCTCCCGAGAAGCGGCTCAAGGCCATCGAGGCACTGGCGGCGGCCGGCATTCCGGTGACCGTCATGGTGGCGCCGATCATCCCGGCCATCAACGATGCCGAGATCGAGGCCATTCTGGCGCGGGCCCATGCGGCGGGAGCGCGCGAATCGGGCTACGTGATGCTGCGCCTGCCGCTCGAGGTCCGCGACCTCTTCAGGGAGTGGCTGCTGGCCCATCGTCCCGACGCCTTGCGCCACGTCATGAGCCTCGTGCAGTCGATGCGGGACGGCAAGGATTACGATCCCGCCTGGGGCAAGCGGATGACCGGGACCGGCCCCTATGCCTGGATGATCGGGCGGCGGTTCGAGCTCGCATCGCAGAAGCTCGGCTTTCCGAAGACGCGGGCCAAGCTGCGCTCCGATCTCTTCAAGCGGCCCGTCGTCGCCGGTGCGCAGCTCGATCTCTTCGGATGAGCGCGGCTCTTTTGAGCCATCGATGCATCACGCAGGGCCGGCACGCCAGCGGATCGCCTGGCCGGGCCAGGGCGCCACGAAGGCCGCCTCGGGCAGACCCCGCGCGGCCTTGGCCTCCTCGAGCGCCTGGAGGGGCGCGTCGATGGCCTCGTCGGTGAGCTGGAACGTGCCCCAGTGGATGGCGAGGCTCAGTTGGGCGCCGAGTTCGACATGCGCCCGCACGGCTTCGTCCGGGTTCATGTGCTGGGCCGCCATGAACCAGCGCGGCTCGTAGGCGCCGATCGGCAGCAGCGCGACATCGGGTCGGCAGCGCCGGCCAATCTCGGCTACGTGTGGACCGTAGCCGGTGTCGCCGGCAAAAAGCAGCGTTCCAGCGGACGTGGTGAGGACGTGGCCACCCCACAGCGCGCGCCGTCGGTCGACGGGGCTGCGGCTAGACCAATGCTGCGCCGGCACATAACGGACCGCGATCCCCGGCAGCGGCACCGCGCTGTCCCACCAGTCGAGCTCCACGACGTTCCCGATGCCGGCGGGAATCAGGGTCCTGGCGTTGCCGAGGCCGGTGACGATGGGCGGCGCCCACCGGCGCCCGATCCGGCTGAGGCTCGGCAGATCCATGTGGTCGTAATGGTTGTGGCTCAGCAGCACGAGGTCGATGCGGGGCAGGTCCTCGAAGGCGACACCCGGTGCCCGGACGCGCTTCGGCCCCAGCCAGGACAGGGGACTCGCGCGATCGGAGAAGACGGGGTCGGTCAGGACGTTGCAGCCCTGAAACTGGATCAGCACGGTGGAGTGGCCGACCGGGGTGAGCAGCATCTCGCCGGCCGGAACGTCCTGGGGCGGCGGGGGATGGGGCAGGAGCGCGACTTGGCGAGGCCAGGGCGCGGCACGGCGACCGCGGCGCCAAGCCCAGAGGTCACGCAGCGATTTATCGGTATCGACGCCCGGACTGAAGAAGCGCCGCCCGTCGAAGTGGTCGGAAAGGGTCATGGTACGGGCTCGACGCGGTCGGCAAGCGCCAAGCCGAGGTGGCGTTCGCGCAAGAACACCGCGAGGCCGCTGGCGATGATGATGGCGCTGCCGAGAAGGATGGTGACGGTCGGCGCGTCGCCGAAGATCAGCCAACCGAGCAGCACGGCCCATACGATGGACAGGTACTGGAACGGCGCCAACGTGGAAGCGGGTGCGAGCGCCAATGCCTTGGTCAGGCAAACGAAACAGAGCATCGAGACGATTCCCACGAGGAACATCAGGCCGACGTCGACGAGGCCGGGGGAGCGCCAGTCGAAGATCGCCCCGGCGCCCCCGACGAGGCCCGCCCCGATGAACTGCCATGTCACGAGGCTCACCCAGTG
>CAXSEU010000443.1:0-2683 GCA_964236485.1 uncultured Lichenihabitans sp.
CTGCGTCCGGGTGGTCCATCATCATCTGCTGCAGCACCCGGGCGCCGCGGTCGTGTGCGACGCACTGGAACTGGGCAAAGCCGAGGGACTTCATCACCTCTATCTGGTCGTTGCCCATCGCGCGCTTGGAGTAGCTGACGTTTTGCGGCCCGCCATTGGGCTTGCTGCTGTCGCCATAGCCCCGCAAGTCGGTCATGACGACGGTGAACCGTTCGGCCAGCTTGGCCGCGACCTTGTGCCAGGTCACGTGCGTTTCCGGATGACCGTGCAGCAACAACAGCGGCGGTCCCTTGCCCCCGATCAGCGTGTTGATGGTCGCTCCCGAGGCCTGCATGCCGTCGATCGTCATCCCGGGCGTGTTCACGAAGCTCTGCCGGAACCCGGGAAAGAAGAACATGTTGGCGGCGGCGCCGGGTCCGTTCGCATAGCCGGTCTGGATGGCGTCCTCTCCGGGAAAGGCGAAGGGCTGGGTGTGTGCGACGGGCTCGTTCGTTCCGGCAGGCTTGGCGAGCTCGGCCTCTGCGTGAGCAGGCCGGATCGCAGCGAAACCCAAGCCCAGCCCGGCGCCCAGCACAAATCGCCGGTCAGGCCCGGCGAACCTCGCCGACGTGTCGGCATCCGGCGACGGGGGCAGCGCGATGGCCGCGGCGGACCCTGAGGGAACGCGTGTTGAGATATTCGACATGTGTCTTCCTTTCAGGCGAAGACTTCCAGCGTCGGGAACCGCCGCCGGGATCGATCAAACAGGAAGCGGGTTGAGCCGCCCGTCCTGGACCGGTGCGTCGAAGGCTTGCAGGGTCATGGCGACCATGGTGTAGAAGCCGACGACGGCGACGAGTTCGATCATCAGGTCGAGGCCGAAGAGCGCGAGGGCGCCCTCATAGGTTTCGTCCGCGATCGCATGGGTCTGGTTGAGTTCGCTCACGACGTCGAAGGTCACTCTTTCGTCCTCCCGATCGAACGTCGGTTCCCGGAAATCGCGGATGGCTTCGATCACGTCGCGATCGATGCCGACGTCGAGCGCCGGCTGTTCGTGCGCCGCCCACGCGTACTGCGCGGACCAGTGGCGTGAGATCGCCAGGATCACCAGTTCGACCAGGCGCTGGTCGAGTTTGCCGTGTTGTCGAAGCTCGGTGCGCAGCTGATTGGCCTTGTCGGCAAGGCCCGGATTGCGCAGCCATACCGAGAACAACTGATCGAGCACGCCTCCATGCGAGGAGCCGATCTCGCCGCGAACGCGCTTCTGTTCCGGCGTCAGCGTCGCAAGGTCCAGTTCGGGCACGCGGACCATTCTCGCATTCCTGTCTTGGCTCCGCGCCGGCACGGCGCATCGGCTGGCCGGCGCTGCGGACCTCGTCACGGCTCACGGACGAGTGCTTCGGCGGCAAGGGTCAGCACGGCAGCGCAGGCCAACCCGAAGCTCCCAGGTTTGGTCCGTCCACCCCGCGCGAGCGCTAAGATCGTGAGGGTTTAGGCTAAGAACGGTCCCGATCGTGGCGCCTGGGGGCGTGGCGAGGCGCGCAGGCCGGTCCAGTGCGACAGCTGACATGCACCAAGCAGAACCCCGCGGGCTGGCCCACGGATCCTGCTTGTCTTCAGGCGGGCTGCGGCAGCCTTTCGTGGCCGTACCCGCAGACATCCGCTTAGCCGAAAGCGGGGTTTGGCTTTCCGGTTTCGGCAAACTCCTTGAGCCGTCCCATGAGGATGCCCCACAGGGTATTGCAGGTCGCAAGGGCGTCGTGCCGACACCACGGCCTACGACAAGAGGCGCCAGGCCTTGAGGAAAAAATCGGCGGTACCGAAGTTGCCGGACTTCAGGGCCAGCACCATGGCGGGCCCGTCGAGGACACGGGTCCATGGGACCCCCGGATCGATTTCGGGGCCGATCGCCAGGGCGCGGGCACCGAGCGCGTGGATCACGGCGCCCGAGGTCTCCCCGCCGGCCACCAGCAGGCGCGAGAACTCCCGGGCCTGCAGGCGGCCTCGCGTCCGATGCGCCGCTGGTTCTTCCGCACCGCGTCGGGATCGGCGCTCGAATAGATCAGGAGCGGCCGTTCCGCGCCCTGCCGGTCCACCCAGGCGAGCACGTCCGGCACGGACTGCCGGCCATCGGCGAAAAGCTCGGGGTCGATCTGCAAAGCCGGCAGCCCGGCCTCGCATGCGGTGGCGACCTGTTGGCGCGTCGCCGCCGAACAGGAGCCGGCCAGGATCGCCGCCCGGCCCGGCGGTGCCGCCATGGCGCTCGGCGGGGCGGTCAGGCCCGCCAGCAGGCCGGCCGCGCGGTAAGCCCCCGGCAAGCCCATGGCGATGCCGGAGCCGCCGGTGATCAGGGGCAGATCGGCGATCGCGGTGCCGATGTCCCGCAGGTGCCGGTCGGTCAGTGCATCCACGATCGAGATCGGCCGCCCCGCCTGGACCTCGCGCGCGAGCGCGGCCTTGATCGCCTCGGGTCCCGCCTCGACGTCCGAGAAGCCGACGAGGCCCACCGGCAACGGGGTCTGGCGGCCGAGGACGCGGCGCAGGTCGGAATCGTACATCGGGTTCAGCGGGTGATCCCGCATCGCACTCTCGCTCAGAGGCACACCGTCGACGAAGAGCTGGCCCGCATAGATGGTCCTGCCGGCGCGAGGGAAGGCCGGGCAGGCGATGGTCTGGTGCCCCTCCGTGAGCTCGAGCAGCGCTT
>CAXSEU010000443.1:2693-3044 GCA_964236485.1 uncultured Lichenihabitans sp.
CTTCTGTGACCGGGCCGATGTTGCCGGCGTCGGTGGAATCGAAGGTCGAGCAATATTTGAAGAGGATCTGGCGCGCGCCTCTGGCTTGCAGCCAGCGCCCCGCCTCGAGCGACAGGGCCACCGCCTCGGAGGCTGCGATGGACCGTGATTTCAGCGCGATCACCAGCGCGTCGGCATCCTCCAGGTCGAGATCAGCCGAGGGGATGCCGGTGCACTGGACCGTCCGCAGCCCTTCCTTGGTCAGCATCAGCGACAGGTCGGTCGCGCCGGTCAGGTCGTCCGCGATACATCCAAGCAGCATCGGTCCTCCTTCACCAGGGTGTGCCCCGCGGGGGCCTCGGCAGCGTCGAG
>CAXSEU010000444.1:0-3037 GCA_964236485.1 uncultured Lichenihabitans sp.
CGCCGGGCATCGAGCATCGAGGTGCGCACCGTCGCGTCGGCATTCGCCTCGATCTCTTCGTCCGTCATGCGTCCTCCCGATCGGCCTCTCGTGTCGGCCAGCGTTCGCTATGAGGTTCGATATGATCGCTTGATGCAAGCGGTTTTTCGTTTAAGCTTCCGCCAACGACGAGGTCGGGGGAACCACAGTGGACGGCAGCTATGACCTCGCCATCATCGGCGGGGGCGTCAACGGTTGCGGCATCGCCCGGGACGCCGCCGGCCGGGGCCTGAAAGTCTTCCTCTGCGAACAGAACGATCTCGCGAGCGGCACCTCCTCGGCGGCGACGAAACTCATCCACGGCGGGCTCCGCTACCTCGAACATCGCGAATTTCGCCTCGTCCGTGAATCGCTGATGGAGCGCGAAGTGCTCTGGGGGATCGCCCCGCACATCATCTGGCCGCTGCGCTTCGTGCTGCCCTACCACGCGGGGCTGCGTTCGGCCTGGCTGCTGCGCCTCGGCCTCTTCCTCTACGATCACCTCGGCGGCCGGGAGCGCCTGCCGGCGACCCGCACGCTCGACCTCACCCGCGACGAGGCCGGAAAGCCGCTGAAACCCGGCGAATTCGCCAAAGGGTTCGAATATTCGGACTGCTGGGTCGACGACGCGCGCCTCGTCGCGCTCAATGCCCGCGACGCGGCGGACCGGGGCGCCACGGTCCTGACCCGAACCAAGGCGGTGGCGGCGACCCGCACGGCGGATCGCTGGACGCTGGAGGTCGAGGACCGCGACAGCGGGCGGCGCCACGGCGTCGAGGCCAAGGTCCTGCTCAACGCCGCCGGGCCCTGGGTCGGCGAGGTGCTCAACGCCACGCTGCGGATGAATACGCCGGCCAAGGTGCGCCTGGTGCAGGGCTCGCATATCGTGGTGAAGCGGCTCTACGCGCACGATCGCTGCTACATCTTCCAGAACGCCGACAGCCGCATCTTCTTCGCCATTCCCTACGAGGGGGACTTCACCCTCATCGGCACCACCGACCGCGACTACGAGGGGGACCCGGCGGCGGTCGAGGCCTCGCCGGAGGAGATCGACTACATCTGCGGCGCCGCGAGCGAATACTTCGCCAACCCCGTGACGCGGGAGGACATCGTCTGGGTCTATTCCGGCGTGCGGCCGCTCTACGACAAGGGCGATGGCGCCGCCCAGGCCGCGACGCGCGACTACGTCCTCGACCTCGACGCCGAGGGGGGGCGGGCGCCGCTGCTCTCGGTGTTCGGCGGCAAGCTCACGACCTATCGCAAGCTCGCCGAACACGCGCTCTCGATGCTGGAGCCGCATTTGCCGGCGTTGAAGACGGGCGGCGGGTGGACCGGCCGCGAACCGCTGCCGGGCGGCGATTTCCCCGCGACGGGTTTTCCCGCCCTGGTGGCCGACCTTCGGCGGCGCTGGCCCTTCCTCCCCGAGGCCTTTGCGACGCGTCTCGGCCGGCTCTACGGCACCAAGGCCGCCGCCATTCTGGGGGACGCCCGATCCATGGCCGACCTCGGCCCGGATTTCGGCGCCACCCTCACGGGTGCCGAAGTCGATTACCTCGTCGCGCACGAATGGGCCCGCACCGCCGCCGACATCCTCTGGCGCCGCACGAAGCTCGGCCTACGGCTCGACGCCGCGCAGGTGGCGGCGCTGGAGAGGTATATGGAAGAGGAGACGGTGGCGGCGGGGTAGGGGGTGCGAAGGCAGCTCGCCCACTTCAAAACTTCGTTCATTCCCGCGAAAGCGGCAACCCAAAGGCAAAACTGCGTGCAATTGCAGGCGGGGGGATGAGCGGCCTTGACGGTCGTCAAGCCGCCTCATGCATGGTCGGGATCGCCTCGACATTGACCCTCCGTTCGGCGTGCCAGAGGTCGTAATCCGCCTGCAAGCGCAGCCAGATGCCAGCACCGTTGCCGCAGAACTTGCCGATCCGGACCGCCATCTCGGGCGACATCGACGCCGTTCCGGCGAGCACGCGATGAAGGGCTTGGCGTGTGACGCCCAAATGCGTCGCCGCCCTCGCGACCGACATCTTCAGGGCGGGTAGAACCTCCTCCCTCAGGATCTCGCCCGGATGGGTCGGCTCAATGCCGGGATGCCGTCGGGAATTGTCAGCCATGATAGTCCTCCAGGTCGATCTCGATCGCGTCCTCGCCATCCCACCCGAACGTGATCCGCCAGTTCGGGGAAACGGTCAGCGCATAGCGGCCTGCCAAGTCACCCTTGAGCGCGTGGAACCCGGAACCGGCCGTCGCGAGATCCTCGGGCCGTGTCGCGGCATGAAGCCGATTAAGAAACGTTCGAATCTTCCGCACCCAATCCGGCCGGAGCTTGGATGCGTCGTTGTGGTGCCAGTATCGTCCCAAGGCCTTGCTGCGGAAGCTCCTGACCATAAGCAGTTGTAACGCATAGCGCTACAAAGTAAAGCGGCTGGTTCTTGGCGCCGTCAGGGTCACCTCAACCACGCCCGGCCTGAGCTGTAGGTCGCGGGCTAGCAGGATGTGAGAGGCGATAACGCCCTGATACCTCCCCTTGCACCGTCCTCCCACCCCCACGTGTCGCGTGCTTCGCCGCCGCTGCCCTGTCAACGGCAGCCGCAGAACCCCGCCCCATCCGCCTTGACAGGCGCCGGCTTTGCCCCTAACTCAGCGGCGTTCTTGGCACTCACCTCGGGCGAGTGCTGACGAGCAACATTTCCCAGAATCGTCGGTGAAGCGGCGCGACGTCGCTCCCGAACCCATGACAGGAAGGTCGCAATGAAGTTTCGTCCCCTGCACGACCGCGTGGTCGTCAAGCGCCTGGAAGGCGAAGAGAAGACCAAGGGCGGCATCATCATCCCGGACACCGTCAAGGAAAAGCCCCAGGAAGGCCAGATCGTGGCGGTCGGCCCCGGCGGTCGTGACGACAGCGGCAAGCTCACCCCCATCGACGTCGAGGCCGGCGACAAGGTGCTGTTCGGCAAGTGGTCGGGCACCGAGGTCAAGATCGACGGCGAGGATCTCCTCATCATGAAGGAGAGCGACA
>CAXSEU010000445.1:0-3029 GCA_964236485.1 uncultured Lichenihabitans sp.
GGCTGCGAGCCCGGCTCATCCGGCCGCGGAAGCCAAGGCAGGCGCGCAGCCGACGGCGACGATCCGGGTCGACCTCGAACGGGTCGACCGGCTGATCGACCTCGTCGGGGAACTCGTGATCAACCAGGCCATGCTGGCCGAGCGCGTCACCGAAGCCGGCATGGCCCGGGTGTCGGCGGTCGCGACCGGCCTCGACGAACTCGAGCAACTGACGCGGGAGATCCAGGACAGCGTCATGGCGATCCGCGCCCAGCCGGTGAAATCCGTGTTCCAGCGCATGCCCCGCCTGGCGCGAGAGGTTGCCTCGCAGACCGGCAAGATCGTCCGCCTGGTCACCGAGGGAGAAGGCACCGAGGTCGACAAGACCGTCATCGAGCGGCTGAGCGATCCCCTGACCCACATGATCCGCAACGCGATCGACCATGGGCTCGAGACACCGGAGGCGCGTGTCGCCAACGGCAAGCCGGCCGAGGGGGTCGTGAGGCTTTCCGCCCTGCACCGATCCGGGCGCATCGTCATCGAGATCGCCGACGACGGGGCCGGCATAAACCGGGAACGCGTCAGGGCTATCGCGATCGAAAAGGGGCTGGTCGCGACCGACGCCAAGCTGTCCGACGAGGAGATCGACAACCTGATCTTCCTGCCGGGCTTCTCGACCGCCAAGACGGTCTCGGACATCTCCGGCCGCGGCGTCGGCATGGACGTCGTCAAGCGCTCCATTCAGGCCCTCGGCGGACGGATCGCCATCGCGTCGCGGCCCGGCCTGGGCTCGACCTTCACCATGAGCCTGCCGCTGACCCTGGCCGTCCTCGACGGGATGGTGGTGACGGTGGGCGGCCAGACGCTGGTCATCCCGTTGACCGCCATCGTGGAGACGCTGCTGCCGCGTGCCAGCGCCGTGCATAGTTTCGGCGGAGCCTCACGGGTCATCGGCGTGCGAAACGGCTTCATTCCCTTGATCGACGTCGGGCAGGTCCTGCAATATCGCGAGGACGCGGCAGACCCCAAGGCCGGCATCGCCCTCCTGGTCGAAACCGAAGGCGGGACTCGGAGCGCCCTCCTGGTCGACGCCATCCAGGGCCAGCGGCAGGTCGTCATCAAGAGCCTCGAGGCCAATTACGGCCGGGTTCCGGGCATCGCGGCGGCCACGATCCTGGGCGACGGACGGGTGGCGCTGATCCTCGACGTGGACGCGGTCGTCAGCGGGTCCCGCCTCGACGCGTCCGGTTTCGACCTTCCCCTTGCACTTGCAGGCTGATGACCATGGAAAGCAAAGCCAAGATCGAGCCCGCGGGTCCGCGGGAACTTATTACCTTCCTCATCGGCAGCCAGGAGTTCTGCGTCGACATCATGTCGGTGCGCGAAATCCGCGGCTGGACGCCGGCGACCCCCCTGCCCCATTCCCCCGCTTTCGTGCGCGGCGTCATCAACCTGCGCGGGGCGGTGCTGTCCATCGTCGACCTCGCCGCGCGACTGGGTCTGCCGCCGGCCCAGCCCTCTGCCCGCCACGTCATCATCGTGGCGCAGGTCGGGGCGCAGGTTGTCGGCCTCCTGGTCGACGCCGTCTCGGACATTCTCACCGTCACGTCGGAGAGCATTCAGCCGACGCCGGAGGTCGCATCGGACATGGCTCGGTGCTTCGTGCGCGGGGTGCTGGCCATCGACGGGCGCATGATCAGCTTGATCACGCTCGATCAGGTCCTGCCTCCGGCGGAACGCGAGGCTGCTTGACCGCCATGCCGCAGGGGTTTGCGAAGAAGGATGCCGCGAGCATCGTCGAGGGGGAGTTTGCCTTCAGCGGCGACGACTTCCGCCAGATCGCGGCCATGATGCACGCCGACGCGGGGATCTTCCTTCCCGACGCCAAAGCAACGCTGGTCTACTCGCGCCTGGTGAAGCGGCTGCGGATCCTGGGCCTCAGCTCGTTTCGCGACTATTGCGCCCTGGTGGCGGATCAATCCGGCGTCGACGAGCGGCAGAAGATGCTGGCGGCG
This sequence comes from uncultured Lichenihabitans sp., assembly GCA_964236485.1. Lineage (GTDB taxonomy): Bacteria > Pseudomonadota > Alphaproteobacteria > Rhizobiales > Beijerinckiaceae > Lichenihabitans. The sequence continues at coordinate 1,995 of CAXSEU010000445.1, forward strand.
CTGACCACCAACGTGACCCGATTCTTCCGCGAACCGCATCACTTCCAATACCTGAAGGAGACCATGCTGCCGCCCCTGCTCAAGGCAGCGCAGCGGGGTGGGCGCGTCCGCATCTGGTCGGCGGGCTGCTCGCGCGGGCACGAGCCCTATTCGATCGCCATGACGGTCCTCTCCATTATGCCCGACGCGAACGACCGCGACGTGCGGATCCTCGCGAGCGACATCGATCCCAACGTTGTCCAGGAGGGCCGCGACGGACTCTACGAGACGAGCGAGATCAGCAGCGTGCCGCCGAGCGAGCGAGCCCGCTTCTTCACGGCGGCCGAGGGCGCCGACTCGAGGAAGATGAGCGTCACCGACGAGGTGCGGCGCCTGGTGTCGTTCCGCGAACTCAATCTCATCGGAAGCTGGCCGATGCGGGGCCGGTTCGACGTGATCTTCTGCCGCAACGTGGTCATCTATTTCGACGAAGCGACGCAGGGGAGGATCTGGAGCCGTTTCGCGCCCGTGCTGACGGCGGGCGGCCTCTTGTGCATCGGTCATTCCGAGCGGCTGACGGGGCCTGCCCTGCCGCTGTTTTCCAGCGTCGGCATCACCAGCTATCGGCTTGCCTCGGCGAGGGGCGCATGAGCATCCGGGTTCTGATCGTCGACGATTCCGCCAGCATGCGCCGGTTGATCGCCAGCGTCCTCGGCGAAGCATCGGACATCGAGGTCGTCGGCGAGGCCGCCGATCCCCTGGAGGCGCGGCAGGCCATCAAGGATCTCAACCCGGATGTCGTGACGCTCGACGTGGAGATGCCGAACATGAGCGGCATCGACTTCCTCGAGAAGCTGATGCGGCTGCGGCCGACCCCCGTCATCATGGTCTCGAACCTGACGCAGCGCGGCGGCGACATCACCATCAAGGCGCTGGAGATCGGCGCCTTTGACTGCGTCGCCAAGCCCATGCCGGGAGACCCCGAGCTTTTCGGTGGCCTCGTCGGCAAGGTCCGCCTCGCCGCCGAGGCCAAACCGCGGCTCTCGGCTTCGACGA
>CAXSEU010000446.1:0-837 GCA_964236485.1 uncultured Lichenihabitans sp.
CTGCCCGAAGTGCTTGCCTTGGCGGACCGCATCGTCACCATGCGCGAGGGGCGCGTGACCGGAGAAATACGGCGCGCCGATGCGACCCAGGAGAAGCTGATGGCCATGATGACGCTGGCGGGCGCGAGCGCGCCGGCGGCTCGATACTGAAAGGCAAGTGATGGCGCAGGTCAGCGTTCCGACCAAGGGCGAGACCAGGAGCATCGACGTCTTCGGGGTTCTGGCGCGATTCGCGCCGCTCCTCTTCCTCGTCGTGCTGATGATCCTGTTCGCGACCATTCAGCCGCGCTTCCTGTCATCGATCAACCTCTTCAACGTCATGCGGCAGGTCTCGATCACCGGGCTGCTGGCGGTGGGCATGACCTTCGTGATCCTGACGGCGGGCATCGACCTGTCGGTGGGTTCGCTCGTGGCCTTCGCGGGTCTCGTCGCGGCGGCGGTGGCCAAGGGCGGCATGCAGGACCGCTTCACGATCGGGGAGGGCGGGGCGGGCTACGGCTGGGGATTGGCCGCGCTCGCGGCCATCGCGGTCGGCATCGCCGGGGGCTACATTCAGGGTTTCGCGATAACGCGGCTGAAGGTGCCGCCCTTCGTCGTCACGCTCGGCGGCATGTCGGCTTTTCGCGGCGCGGCGCTCCTCTTCGCCGCCGGCGGGCCCATCTCGGGGTTTCAGCCGTCCTTCACCTGGTGGGGGCAGGGCAAGCTCGGTCCCGTGCCGGTGCCGGTGATCATCTTCCTGCTGGCCGCCGCCCTGGCGCATGTCACGCTTCGCTATACCCGCTACGGCCGCAAGGTCTATGCGGTGGGCGGCAACCCCGAGGCTGCGCGTCTTTCGGG
>CAXSEU010000446.1:847-3007 GCA_964236485.1 uncultured Lichenihabitans sp.
CTGAACGTGCGCCGCACGCTGTGCAGCGTCTATGTGATCATGGGGTTCTTCGCCGGGCTCGGCGCCTTCGTGCTGGCAGCCCGGCTCAACTCGGCGGAAGCCGTCGCCGGCACCGGCTACGAGTTGACCGTGATCGCCTCGGTGGTGATCGGCGGCACCAGCCTTTTCGGCGGGTCGGGGACGATCTTCGGCACGGTCATCGGGTCGCTGCTGATCAGGGTGCTACTCAACAACCTCGTACTAATGAACATCTCATCCTACATCCAGCAGATCGTCATCGGCGTCATCATCGTGCTGGCCGTCGCCTTCGACACCTTCGCCAAGTCCCGCCGGCGAAAGATTTGAGGATCGGACCCGGAACCCTCAGTCGATCCGGACGGGGGCGCAGCATCCCGCGACCTAAAGGCCGATTGCCGCGTTCAATGCATTCGAGGCCACGCGGATGGCCGGCTTCCCCGGGCGGATCCAGCCTCGAGACGATGCTGGAGATTTGAATGCTGCTTCCCAACAATGCGATCGTCGCCGTCGCGGACGGCGAGAAACTCAACCTCTATCGCAACACCGGGGACGAGGCCAAGCCAAGCCTCCAGGCATTACCCCATGCCGACGTTCACGGCGGAAACGCCGGATCGGGCACGCGCCATTCGAGCAGCGCCGCCAATCCGGATGAGAGCCAGGTGGCGGAAGACGGGTTCTCGGCCGGCATCGCCAGCCTCCTCAACCGGCAGGTTCTCGACGGCAAGATCACCAGCCTGGTCGTGATAGCGGCGCCCCGGGCACTTGGTGAGATGCGCAAGCACTACCACAAGCAACTCTCGGCCGTGCTGCTCGGGGAGATCGCCAAGGATCTCACCGGCCACGCGGTACATGATGTCGAGAAGTCCGTCGCCTCGGCCTGAGCGGCAGCAGGGCCGGGACCATGGAGTGCGAGCCGCCGGCCGGGGGTTCGGCACCCCGGCGACTTTCCGGGGACACGGCGGGGTCGGCTCGGTCCGGCGTCGCCCGTTTCGCCTACGATCGGTCGTCGTTGCGGCCTCGGATCCTGCACCTCGGCCTCGGCGCGTTCTTTCGCGCTCACGGCGCGCTCTTCACGGAAGATGTCATCGCGGCGGAAGGCGGGGATTGGGGCATCGTCGGCGCGAGCCTCCAGCGCCCGGACCAGCGCGATCGGCTCATCCCGCAGGACGGGCTTTACACGGCCGTCGAGACCGGCCCCGACGGCGCGAAGCCGCGCATCGTCGGCTGCCTTCTCGATGTGCTGGTCGGTCCCGAGAACCCGCGTGCGCTGCTCGACCAGATGGAGTCGCCCGAGACCGCGATCGTCACGCTGACCGTTACCGAGAAAGGCTATTGTCTCGACCCCGCATCGGGTCGGCTTGACGTGGCCCACCCCGATGTCCGGCATGATCTCGCCCATCCGGACGCCCCGCGATCGGCCATCGGCTTCCTCGTCGGCGCCCTGGCTGGACGGCGGGCGGCGGGCCGCCGATCCTTCACGGTGGCGAGTTGCGACAATCTCGCGGGCAACGGTGCCCTGCTGGCGGGGCTCGTGCGCGACCTCGCGGCGCTGCGGGACGACGGACTGGCGGCCTGGATCGAGAGGAACGTCGCCTTCCCATGCAGCATGGTCGACCGCATCGTCCCGGCGCTGGCGCCGGGCGACGTCGATGACGTAGAGCGCCTCACCGGGCTGTGTGATGCCGCGCCGGTGATGCACGAGCCCTTCCGGCAATGGGTGATCGAGGATCGGTTCGTGGATGGCCTTCGGCCCGCGTGGGACCGGGTGGGGGCCGAACTCGTCTCCGATGTAACCCCCTTCGAGAACGCCAAGCTGCGGATGCTCAACGGCTCGCATACCGCACTCGCCTATCTGGGCTATCTCGGCGGCCACCAAACCATCGGCGAGGCGGTGACTGACGCGCCCTTTGCGCGTTTCGTCGGGCGCCTCTGGTCCGACGAGGTCATTCCGACGCTGGCGGTGCCGCACGGCGTGGACCTTCAGCGCTACGCCGACCAGTTGTTGCTCCGCTTCCGCAATCCCGCGATCCGTCACCGAACCTGGCAGATCGCCATGGACGGCTCGCAGAAATTGCCGCAGCGTCTGCTCGCCAGTATTCGCGACAATCTGAAGGCCGGACGGCCGTTCCCGTGCCTGGCGCT
>CAXSEU010000447.1:0-3002 GCA_964236485.1 uncultured Lichenihabitans sp.
CGCCGTGGCGCCGCCGGCCACTAGTGCACCCGCTCAGGACGCGGCGCCGAAGCCATGACCACGGTCGCGATCATCGGCCGCCCCAATGTCGGAAAGTCGACGCTCTTCAACCGGCTGGTCGGCCGCAAGCTGGCATTGGTGGATGACCGGCCCGGGGTAACCCGCGATCGTCGCGAAGGGCAGGCCGAGCTGCGCGATCTCGCTTTCACCCTGGTCGACACCGCAGGGCTCGATGATGCGGCGGAGGGCAGCCTTGCGGGCCGCATGAGGCTGCAGACCGAAGTCGCGGTCGTCGATGCCGACGTCATCCTCTTCGTCATCGACAGCCGCACCGGACTGACGGCCGGCGACCGGCACTTCGCCGACCTCGTCCGGCGGGCCGGCAAGCCGATCATCCTGGTCGCCAACAAGGCCGAGGGCCGGGCCGGGGAGGGCGGTGCCTACGAGGCCTATGACCTCGGGCTCGGCGTCCCGGTTGCGATCTCGGCGGAGCATGGCGAAGGAATGGTTGATCTCTACGACGCCCTGATCGCTGTCCTGCCCGAGGCGCGGCTTCGGGCGGAGACCGAAACCGAGGAGGCGCCGCGCGTCTTTGCCGAGGACGAGGACGGAACCGAGCTCGACGAGAGCAAGCCGCTGCGCATCGCGGTCGTCGGCAGACCCAACGCCGGTAAGTCGACGCTGCTCAACAGCCTGCTCGGCGAGGAGCGTCTGCTGACCGGCCCGGAACCCGGCATCACGCGCGACGCCATCGGACTCGACGCCGAATGGCGCGGCCGTGCCCTGAAGATCTTCGACACCGCCGGACTTCGCAAGCGGGCCCGCATCGAAGACAAGGTCGAGAAGCTTGCCGCTGCGGACGCGATCCGGGCCGTCAAATTCGCTGAAGTCGTGGTGCTCCTGCTCGATTCCACGGTTCCGTTCGAGAAGCAGGATCTGACCATCGCGTCGCTGGCGGAACGCGAGGGGCGCGCACTCGTCATCGGACTGAACAAGTGGGACCTCATCGAGGCCCGCGGATCGGTGCTCTCCGACCTCAAGACGGAGGCCGACCGGCTTCTGCCGCAGATGCGCGGCATGCCCGTGGTGCCGCTCTCCGGCCTGACGGGGTTCAACACCGACAAGCTGATGGAGGCGGTGCTGCGCGTCGCCGTCCTCTGGAACAAGCGCCTCTCCACCTCGCGCCTCAACCGATGGCTCGGCGATGTCATCGACTCGAACCCGCCGCCTGCGGTGAGTGGCCGGCGTATCAAGATTCGATATATGACACAGGCGAAGGCGCGGCCCCCGACGTTCATCCTGTTCGGCAACCAGTTGAGCAATCTGCCGACATCATACAGCCGGTTCCTGGTCAACGGGCTTCGTGAAACCTTCGATCTCCCGGGCGTGCCGATCCGCATGGTTCTGCGCCAGGGCGATAATCCCTACGATCGCAATCGACGCGGCTGACGTGAAGGGTTCTGTCGATGGCCGCCGGTCAGGCCCAAGCCCGCGTCACGCAACGCGGTCGACGAGGCACCTGACCTCGGCCCATGCAGGTAGACGAAGGCCGGCGGCCGCCGGTCCGGCAACAGACGGGCGTCGTGTTCTCGCAGGGCGTGGCTGCCTAGAATGGCGCCGGCGCTGCCATGCAAGGCCCGCAGGGTACTCCCCGGCCGATCGATGGCCGCGACGGGGATGAGGTCGATCAACTCGCGCCAACGCCGCCAGCGCGGCAGTTGGAGGAGGTTATCGGCTCCCATCAGCCAGACGAACTTGACGCCTGGGCAACGCCGCATCAGGTAGGTGACGGTGTCAACGCTGTAGCGTGTGCCGATTGCGGCTTCGATTCCCGTGATCCGGATCTTGGGATGCCGGGCGATGCGGCGCGCGGCGGCCATGCGCGTGGCGAGGTCGGGCAGTGCCCCGTTCTGCTTCAGCGGGTTTCCTGGCGTTACGATCCACCAGACGCGATCGAGGCCAAGGCGTTTCAAAGCCGTCAGGCTCGCCAGGCGATGGCCATCATGAGGCGGGTTGAAGCTTCCGCCGAAGAGGCCGATACGAAGGCCGGGCGCGGACGGCGGAAGGATCCGGCCGGCAAGACCCGAGACGCCGGTCGTCACGGACGCAATTGGCCTTCGCCGTAAACCCTGTAGTTGAACGACGTCAGCTGCTCGAGGCCGACCGGTCCACGCGCGTGCATCCGGCCTGTGGCGATCCCGATCTCGGCGCCGAAGCCGAACTCCCCGCCGTCGGCGAATTGGGTCGAGGCGTTGTGCAGCACGATGGCCGAGTCGACCTCCGACATGAAGCGTGCTGCCGCGACGCGATCCTCCGTCACGATGCAATCGGTATGGTGCGAACCGTAGCGCTCGATGTGGTCGACGGCTTCGGCCACGCCCGCCACAACCCTGCAACTGATGATGCTGTCGAGGTACTCGGTGCGCCAATCCTCGTCGGATGCCGGCGTGACTCGGGGGTCGATCCCCTGGGTCACCGCATCCCCGCGCACGGCGCAACCCGCATCCAGAAGAGCGCCGAGGAGCCCAGGCAAGTGCGTCGCCGCCGCCGCGGCATCGACCAGCAAGGTTTCGGCCGCGCCGCAGATGCCGGTGCGCCTCATCTTGGAGTTGAGGGTGATGTCGATCGCCTTATCGAGATCGGCGGCGCGATCGATGAAGACGTGCACGACGCCGTCGAGGTGCGCGAAGACGGGAACGCGTGCCTCCGCCTGCACGCGCGACACGAGGGCCTTGCCGCCGCGCGGAACCACCACATCGAGCGCGCCGTCGAGCCCTGCCAGCATGGCCCCCACGGCGCCTCGATCGCGGGTCGGCACCCGGCCAATCGCGGCCTCTGGCAAGCCGGCGCGTTTCAAGCCATGGACGAGGCACCGATGCAGGGCTTCGGAAGAAAAGAAACTCTCGGATCCGTTTCGTAGGATTGTCGTATTGCCGGTTTTCAGGTAAAGGGCGTTCGTGTCCACCATCACATTAAAACAACTTTCATAAATAACACCAATG
>CAXSEU010000448.1:0-2999 GCA_964236485.1 uncultured Lichenihabitans sp.
TCCATGATCCTGTTCGAAGATACCGACCTTATGGTGCTGAACAAGCCGTTCGGTCTTGCCGTGCAGGGTGGCTCCGGGATGAGCCGCCATGTCGACGGCATGCTGCAGGCCCTGACGGATCCGCAGGGCAATCGGCCGCTTCTGGTGCATCGGCTCGATCGGGATACCTCGGGCGTCCTGCTCGTCGCCAGGAACCGCAAGGTCGCGGCCGACCTCGGCGAGGTGTTCCGCTCGCGCCAGGCGAGGAAAATCTATTGGGCCCTGGTCGAAGGGGTGCCTCGCCCGGCGCAGGGCCGGATTTCGCTCTATCTCGCCAAAGGGGAGGCCATGGGAGGCGATCGCGGTCCCAGGGTGGGCACGGCGGATCGGGCGCCGGCGGAACGGATGCGCGTCGCCCGGCACGGCGAGGAGAACGCGCAGCATTCCGTGACGCTGTTCGCCACCGTAGACCGGGTCATGCCCCGTCTGGCCTGGCTCTCCATGAAGCCCATCACGGGGCGCACGCATCAGCTTCGCGCCCATGCCGAAGCCATAGGTCATCCGATCGTCGGCGACCCGAAATATGGCAGGGTCGCCGATCCCAAAGCGCAGAAGCTCGACCCGGCACGCGCCATGCCGAGCGCCGTGGAGGACAAGCTGCATCTCGTGGCGCGACGCTTGGTCCTGCCTCACCCGCGCGGCGGCACGCTCGATGTGACGGCGCCTCTGCCGCCCCATATGCAGAACAGTTGGGATCTCTTCGGCTTCGACGTGAAGCAGTTCGATCCCATCGAGGATGCGCCGGAGGCGTGAGGCGCGCCCACCGGACCTGAGAGGAGGCATCAGCCATGGCCGAGCCGGAGAGCGGGCCCAAGCTCGGCGCCGAACACATCGTCGCAGCCTTGGCGGCGCAGAAGGCACCACCGGCTCGCCCGAAGCGGTTCTTCAAGCAGGCACGCGTCGTCGAACGCGAGGGCCGCTACGAACTCCATCTTGACGGTCGCGCCGCCAAGACCCCGGCGCGGCGAGACCTCGCCCTGCCGGGGCGAGCCGCCGCCGAGGCGTTGGCCGAGGAGTGGAACGCGCTCGGCGAGGTGATCGATCCGAGCCTCATGCCGTTGACCAGGATCGTCAACGCGGCGATCGACGGCGTGGCCTTGCAGGGTGCGGCGGTCGAGACCGAGGTGGCGAATTATGTCGCGACCGATCTCCTGCTCTATCGCGCCGGCGAACCCGAAGACCTCGTCGCCAGGCAGGCCGAGGCCTGGGACCCGATCCTCGAATGGTGCCGCGACCGGTTCGGGGCGCGTTTCTTTCTGGCCGAGGGCGTCATGCACGTCGAGCAACCGGCTGCCGCCTTGGTCCGGATGGCGAAAGTCATCGCGGCGGCGCCCGGCAGCGATGCGGGGGCACCATTCCGGCTGGCGGCTCTAAGCGCCATGACGACGCTGACCGGATCGGCGTTGCTGGCGCTGGCGGTGCTGCAGGGGCGCCTCACCGCGGAGGAGGCCTGGGTGGCCGCGCACGTCGACGAGACCTTCCAGGAGGCCACCTGGGGCCAGGATCGGGAGGCATCGGAGCGTCGCCTGGCCCGAGGCCGCGAAATGCAAGCGGCCGCGCGCCTGGCCCGATTAGCGTAAACCGCATCGCAGTCGCCTGACGGTAAATCAAAGCTTTCGCGCGTCCTACCGCCGCTTCCAAAAGCTCTCGTTAAGTCTGCCTGTTGACGCGCCCGCAACTTAGATTCCATACGAACTGCAAAGGCTAAGTCTTGTCCGTGACTTAACCTTGAGAACTATCGATCATCCGACGTTCATGTTCCTGAAACGTGGCAAAACGCATAGTCATTGCAACAACAGGAGCAATGATCATGAGAAACGATATTCATCGTACAGCGACCGCGGCCGTCGAAAGGGCTCGCCCCGCGATGCTGTCGCTGATGCAGATGGGCAAGCTGACGCTCCCGGATGTGGTGGACTTGCGCCGTGAATTGCTCAGTGACCGCTCTCCGAGCCGGGTGGAGATCGAAGACCTCCTTGGCCTCGACGCCGTGCTGCGACCCGAAATCGACGCCTGGACGGACCTCCTCGTCGAGGCCGTCACGGATCACCTCGTCTGGGACCTGCGGCCGACCGGGGTGCTCGACGAAAGCCAGGCACGATGGCTGATCGCCAAGGTCGACGCTTCGAAGACGGCGTCGAGCTTCGCCATCCTGGTCAACATCCTGGATGAAGCGCACCGTGTGCCGCGATGGTTCGAAAGCGGGGTGCGGCAAAGGGCCGTCGCGGCCTGGCCGAGCCTGGTGTCGTCGATCGAACGCGCCGCCGCCCCCTTGCAGGCCTGATCGCCCAGGAGTTCACCTGACCGTCATGAAGATGACGATGCCGGCGAGTATGATCAGCACCAGACCGCCGATGAGGACGTAGCGGACGCCCAGGCCGGCCTTGCCCTGACGGGCATCGGTCTTCTCGATCTTGGTCGGTCGGTCGCTCATCGTGTCACTCCGTCTCGTGCGGCAACCCTCTTGAACGCGCAAGGGTTCCCGCGACGCAAGGGCCGGCCGGGGCCGTGCACATCCTTTTCCCCACCGCCCGAACTTGATCGCGACTCAGCCTTGCGTCGGACCGAAGATCGCCTCGAAGGTCGGCCGCATCGCGGCATCGACCTCGGGCAGGGTGACGACATGGCCGAGGTCGAGGAGGCTGGTCACCCCGTAGGGTCCGGCCCCGATGCCGCAGGGCACGATGCCCGAGAAATGCCCGAGGTCGGGTTCGACGTTGATCGACAGGCCATGATAGCTCACCCAGCGCCGCAACCGGATGCCGATGGCGGCGATCTTGTCCTCCGCCGGCGTGCCGTCGAGACCGGCCGCCTTGTCGGGCCGCCTGACCCAGACGCCGACCCGATCCTGCCGGCGCTCGGCCACGACGTTGAGACGATCCAGCGTCGCGATCGCCCAGTCCTCGAGCGCGGCCACGAAGGCGCGGACGTCGGCGCGGCGCCGCTGCAGATCGAGCATG
>CAXSEU010000449.1:0-2911 GCA_964236485.1 uncultured Lichenihabitans sp.
GCGGCGGCCCGCGGTGGTTTCGTTGGTCCCGACGGCGCCGGCCATCTCCGGCATCAGCCCGGCATAAGTTAAGGTGGGACGATCATGGCAGACGACTACGGCGGCAGCACCACGCAAACGCCGGCCCGGAGGATCACGCGTGCGGACTTCGTCGGCGAAGCTATCGACCAGCTCATCACGGTCGAGGCGAAGAACCCGGGGCTTCCGCATAACGTCCTGCGCCCGATGTACGAGGCAGCGCGTGCCCTTGCAGGCGGGCGGCCGCTCTCCATGGTGTGTGCGGAACGCCTCAAGGAAGCGGTTTCGCCAGGCGACACGGTTCTCATGCTGACCGGGGCCGGCTACTCGCCCGGCATGCCGCAAGGCGAGGATGACGGCCCCCCGGGTGCGGCCTCGCTTGCCAGGATCGTCTACACCGGGCTCGGCGCGGTGCCGGTCTATGTCGGGGAGCACTGCCATGTCGAGCCGATCATCGCCTCGAGCCATGCGGCGGGCCTGATGGTCCGGGAGTTCGCCCACGCGCGCGGCCACCGCCTGGGCGCCGCGCTGGCCGTCGCCCCGCGGCACCAGGGCAAAATTGCTGCGTGGGTCCAGGATGTCTTCGACAGGATGGACCCGAAGGCCGTCATCTGCGCCGAACGCCTGGGTCCCGGTGCCGATGGCCTGCTCTACAATCTGACCGCGCAGCCCTACATGGGGCCTGCCAGCACGTCGGACTACGAGGTCGTCGACATCTCGGGGATCGTGCTGGAAGCAAACCGCAGGAAGATCCTGACCATCGGCATCGGCGACCATGGCAACGAGATCGGCTTCGGCCGCATCCCGGACACGGTGGCCGCCTCGATCCCGAACGGTGCCACGCTGTGCACCACGGTCGGCATCGAGATCCTGCTCCCGGCGATGATGTCCAACTGGGGATGCTACGGCATCGAGGCGGCCCTGGCATTCCTTCTCGGAGATGCGCGTCTGATGCACTCTCCGGCCCAGGAAGAACGGATCATCCGGGCATGCCAGGAAGCAGGCGGGATCGATGCGATCTTCACAAGCACGGACTTCGGCGTGGATGGCCTGGAAGGCGAGACATCCATGGCCTGCGTCCAATTCCTGCGAAACATCGTCCGCAAGTCGCTCGAGAAAGGCACGACCGGCCACGCGCACTGAGCCGCCCTGCCCCGGGGCCAGCCGCCCAAGCCCCGGGGCGACCGGACGCCGGGGTGTCCTTCGGGGCGCGGTCGCGCATCGGCAGCCTGTTCCGGCTGCCCGTGGCGAGGACGCGGCGGCCGTTCCAGTCACGGCGGCCGTTCCAGTCACCGGGCCGTCGCGGCCCGCGCGGCCTGCTCGTAGATGCCGGAGATGGCGCGAAGCCGCCGGGTCATGAGCGAAAGGTCGATGTCGAACCCAGGTGCGACGTTGAGTGTGTTGATAAGGCAGTCGACCCGGATCGCGTCATAGCGGACCAGCAGGTCGCCGCCTGCCGCCGTTGCCCGGAAATGGCTTTCCTTGCCGTTCTTCTGCATTTCCATGAAGCCGGAACGGATCAGCTTCTTGATCGAGTACGTGACCAGGTGGACGTCCTCGATATACAGCGCGAACGCGATCTCGGTCGCCCGCTTCGGCCGGGTTTCGCGTGAAACCATTTTCAGGATGAGCAGGTCGATGCTGCCGAGCCCATGCTCGCCCGTCGCCTGCGCGCAACTCGCGACCCAGCGGTTGAAGCAGTTCGAGGCGCTCAGGAGCGCCAGCTCGAATGCCCGCGTGTTCTCGATCGCCGCAGGGTCCGGGGTGCCGGGAGCGGGCATGTCGTGAAAGGATGGGGGGTTCTTCAACGAAGCTCTCCTCGGAGGCGTATGACGCAATGTAGACGTTTTATAGAAGATTTGTGTGGAATTCGTAGCAACTTCCATTGTCATATGGTCGTGTCGCCGGACGGCACCCGCCTTGGCGGCGCGATCATGGCACGACGTGAAAGGTCCATCCGATGCGATCGACGATGTCCGGTCCCCCTGCGTCCGTGGCGGACGTCCCGTCCGGCGCCCTTTCCTCGTCCCGCCGTGCATTCGGCATCGGGCTTGCCTCGGCAGGGGCGGCCATGCTGGGAGTCCCGCCGGCGCAGGCCGCCGAAAAGACCCTTGTCGTCGCCGCCGCAACCTTCCCCGATTCCCTGCTGACCGGGGTTGCCAGTTTCACCTCCACCAGCCTGCTGATGCAGACCTTCGATCCGCTGGTGGCCCGCACGGATGCGGGTGCGTACGTCGCGGCACTGGCGGAAAGCTGGGAGCCGTCGGGAGAGCGGTCATGGCGCTTCCACCTCCGCCGCGGCGTCAGGTTCCACGATGGCGAGCCTTTCACGGCCGAGGACGTGAAGTTCACCATCGAGCGGATCATCGATCCGAAAACGGCCTATGGATACGCCGGCCGGATCGGGCTGGTAACGGGCGTGACGGTCATCGATGCGCATACCGTCGAGCTCGAGACCAGGGCAAGCTTCCCGATCCTGCCCAAATCCTTGTCCGACCTGCCGATGGAGCCGAAGCACTACTACGCCGCCAAGGGCGCGGACGCGGCGCGGCGGCAACCGGTCGGAACCGGGCCTTTCGTCTTCAGGTCCTGGATCGCGGGCGACCGCTATGAACTGGCAGCGAACGCGCAATACTGGGGCAGCGCCCCGAAGGTGGACCGGCTGCTGATCCGCCAGGTGCCGGAAGCCTCGACGAGAGTGGCAGCCCTGCTGTCCGGTGAGGCGCACATCGCGGAGGAAATCCCGGTGGACCTGCTGGACCAGGTTGATCGCTCGCGCCTGGCCAAGATCGACAGCATCCCCACGACGGTCGGCCTCGTGATGACGTTCGACGTGCGCAAGCCGCCCTTCAACGACCCGAAGGTGCGGATGGCGCTCGACATGGCCGTGGAC
>CAXSEU010000450.1:0-2883 GCA_964236485.1 uncultured Lichenihabitans sp.
TCAAAGGGGACATTCTAACTTCGCACAAAGGGGACAGTCCGACTTGGGGGTAACAGTCTCGGTCACGTCCTTGACCCGTCATTGTCACCGTGCTACCGACACTTCCCTGACTTTCTCGGCATGATCGACGCGATGTCCACGACCCTTATCGTAGCGCTGGCGCCTGGAGCGGACCGAGACTGATCTCGGCTTCCGATCTCGGCGCTTACCCCAGGCCCCTCGCGGGCCTTTTTTATTGCCTTTTTCCCAAACCAACGGCCTGAGCCAACAACCGACCGGAGTGGAGCGATGTCGAGACAGATGACCGGGGCCGAAATGGTGGTCGAAGCCTTGAAGGACGAGGGCGTCGAGGTCATCTTCGGCTATCCCGGCGGCGCCGTCCTGCCGATCTACGACGCGCTGTTCCAGCAGAACGCCATCCGCCACATCCTCGTGCGCCACGAGCAGGCCGCCGTGCATGCGGCCGAGGGCTATGCGCGCTCCACCGGCCGGGTTGGCTGCGTGCTCGTGACATCAGGCCCGGGTGCGACCAACGCGGTCACCGGCATCACCGACGCCCTGATGGACTCGGTCCCTCTCGTCTGCATCACCGGGCAGGTGCCGACCCATCTCATCGGCTCCGACGCCTTCCAGGAATGCGACACGACCGGCATCACCCGACATTGTACGAAGCACAACTACCTCGTGCGCCGCATCGAGGACCTGCCGCGCGTCCTGCATGAAGCCTTCTGGGTCGCCTCGCACGGCCGGCCCGGCCCGGTCGTCATCGACATTCCCAAGGACGTCCAGTTCGGCGCCGGCACCTATGTCGGCCCCGAAAACATCGTTCACAGGACCTACCAGCCCAAGGTGAACGGCGACCCAGACAAGATCCGCCAAGCCGTCGCCATGATGGCGGCCGCCAAGCGGCCGGTCTTCTATACCGGCGGCGGCGTCATCAATGCCGGACCGCGGGCGTCGGACCTGCTGCGAGAACTCGTCGGGCTGACGGACTTTCCCATCACATCGACCCTGATGGGCCTCGGGGCCTATCCGGCCTCGGGCCGCCATTGGCTCGGCATGCTGGGCATGCACGGCACCTACGAGGCCAACCACACGATGCATGATTGCGATCTGATGATCGCGGTCGGCTCGCGGTTCGACGACCGGATTACCGGGCGCCTCGACGCCTTCTCGCCGGGATCGAAGAAGATCCATATCGACATCGACCCGTCCTCCATCAACAAGGTCGTGAAGGTCGATCTCGGCATCGTGGGCGACTGCGCCGCCGTGCTGGAACGGATGGTGGGACTGTGGCGTGGCGAAGGCCACGCGGTGGACCGGGCCGCGATTGGCACCTGGTGGAACCGCATCGATGGTTGGCGAGAGCGCGAGTCGCTCGCCTTCCGGCCCTCGAAGAAGAGCATCAAGCCGCAGCACGCGGTGCAGCGCCTCCATGAACTCACCAAGACGCGCGACACTTACATCACCACCGAGGTGGGCCAGCACCAGATGTGGGCCGCCCAGCACTACGGCTTCGAGGCGCCGAACCGCTGGATGACCTCGGGCGGACTCGGCACCATGGGCTATGGCTTGCCGGCCGCCATCGGGGTGCAGATGGCCCATCCCGAAGCCCTGGTGATCGATATCGCCGGGGAGGCCTCCATCCTGATGAACATGCAGGAAATGTCGACGGCTATTCAGTATCGCTTGCCCGTGAAGGTCTTCATCCTTAACAACAGCTACATGGGGATGGTGCGCCAGTGGCAGGAACTGCTGCACGGCGGGCGCTATTCCGAGAGCTATTCCGAGGCCTTGCCGGACTTCGTCAAGCTGGCGGAAGCCTATGGCGGCGTCGGCATCCGTTGTGACGACCCCGACAAGCTCGACGATGCCATCCGGCGGATGATCGACACGCCCCGGCCGGTGCTCTTCGATTGCGTCGTCGACCGGGCGGAAAACTGCTTTCCAATGATCCCCTCCGGCAAGGCCCACAACGAGATGATCCTGGCTGAACTCGGCGACGATTGGGGAGGGCCCGAGATCGGTTCGGTCGTCGACGAGAAGGGCAAGATGCTGGTGTGATGGCGGGGAGCGGTTGCCCGCGACCGCCGCCCTACCACCACCGGTTCCTCGTCTGTCCAAACGCCACGCGTGGCGCAATCCGGAGGCACCTTGAAAACGATCGGCCTGATCGGCGGAACGAGTTGGGAATCGACGGCCGTCTACTACCGTTTGCTCAACCAGGGCGTTCGCGCCCGTCTCGGCGGACTGCATTCGGGGCGCATCGTGCTCGCATCGCTTGATTTTGCGCCCCTTGCCGCCGCCATGGGCAGCGATCGTTGGGACGTTGTGGGGGCGGAACTGGCGCTCGCGGCCCGGCACCTCGAGGCCGCGGGGGCCGACTGCATCGCCCTTTGTACCAACACGATGCACAAGGTCGCTGACCGCCTCCAAGGGGCGACGGGCCTGCCGTTCGTCCATCTCGTCGACGTGACCGGGCGTGCCTTGCGCGAGGGCCGATCCGCCCGGCCGCTGCTTCTCGCGACACGCTACGTGATGGAGCAGGATTTTTACCGCGCGCACCTCCGCGCTACGTTCGGCGTCGAGCCGATGGTGCCTGCCGAAGCGGCCCGCGACCGGCTACAGTCGATCATCTTCGACGAACTCTGCGTCGGCCACGTGAGCCTGTCGTCCAGAGCGGCTGTACTGGCCATCATCGCCGAGGCCGAGGACCGGGGCTGCGACGGCGTTGCCGCGCGCCAGCGGCACCGACGGCACATCGCTCAGGCCATGGATGCGTACCACCTCTTCGACCAGGTCGGCGGGGCCGTCCACGTCATGGCGCCAGGACGGCGGCACCACCTGCAAGGTGCCGTGGTCTTCAATCACAAAACCCAGATC
>CAXSEU010000451.1:0-2878 GCA_964236485.1 uncultured Lichenihabitans sp.
GAGCACCTGACCTGGCAGGAAGAAATGGACCAGATCCATAACCTCGCCGAGGTGATCATCGGCAAGCAGCGCCATGGCCCGACCGGAACCGTGAGGCTGCAGTTCGAGGCCCAGGTCACGCGCTTCTCGAACCTCGCCCGCCAGGACGCGCTGCCGGAGCGGATATGAACGATGCGCTCGGGACCCTGACCCTCGACCTTGGGGCCATCGCCGAGAACTGGCGGCGGCTCTCGGTGCGGGCGGCCCCCGCCGAATGTGGTGCCGTCGTCAAGGCCGATGCTTACGGCTGCGGTATCGCGGCCGTGGTGCCGGCATTGGCCCGGGCCGGGTGCAAGACTTTCTTCACCGCGCATGTCGCCGAAGGCCGTCGCGCGCGGCTGGCGTTGCGCAGCGTAGGCTTCGACGGCCGGATTTTCGTCCTCAACGGCTTCCAGCCGCAGGCCGCCGATTTCGGCGAGTACGTGAACCATGCCCTTCACGCGGTGATCGGCTCGCCGGAGGAACTGACCGCGTGGGAAGCGGCGTTGGTCGAGGCCGGCAGACCGGAGGCGCCCCGCTGCGCGCTGCACGTCGATACAGGCATGAACCGGCTCGGCTTTCCGGTGGAGGAAGCGCGTTTTCTGCCACACCAAAGGCTAGGGGTCGCCCATGTCGACCTCATCATGAGCCATCTCGTCTCGGCCGAGTCTACGGCCGACGCCACCAACACGCGGCAGATCGCCGCCTTCGACCATGCCCGGGAGCGGGCGCTGAGGAGCTTTCCGGCATCGCTGGCGAATTCCTCGGGTGTCTTTCTGCCCCAGCACCCCGTCTACGATCTCGTCCGGCCGGGTTATGCCCTTTACGGCGGCAACCCCACGCCCGGCGCGCCGAACCCCATGCGCCCGGTCGTCAGTCTCAAGGCTCGCATCCTGCAGCTTCGAGGCGTGCCGGCCGGCGCCACGGCCGGCTACAATGCCGGCTGGACGGCGCAAAGATCATCACGCTTGGCGACGCTCGGCATCGGCTACGCGGACGGTCTGCCCATTGGCGCGAGCAGCGCGGACGGCCGCGGGGCGGAGGTCTACGTTGCCGGCCACCCTTGCCCGGTCGTTGGCCGGGTATCGATGGACCTCACCATCGTCGACGTCACCGACGTGCCCGTCGCGGAGGTGCGTACCGGCATGCTGGTCGAACTCATGGGTCCGCACATCGGCGTCGACGATCTCGGCCGGGCCGCGGGAACCATCGGCTACGAGATCCTCACCCGTCTCGGGCGGCGCTATCGTCGACGCTACATCGGCGACGAAGCCCCTTCGGATGTCGCCGAATGAGCAGATCCCGGCATAACTACGTCTGTCGAAGCTGCGGGGCGGTCACGGGCCGCTGGCAAGGCAAATGCGAGTCGTGCGGCGCCTGGAATTCCATCGTCGAAGAAGCCGCGGCCTCGGGGATCGGCGCCCAGGCAGGCCGCAAGGCGCCGAAGGGTCGCCTGATCGAGTTCCAGGGGCTCGCCGCCACCGGCAACGAGCCACCCAGGACCCCGACCGGCATCGACGAGTTCGACCGGGTGACGGGCGGCGGCTTCGTGCCCGGCTCCGTCATCCTGCTTGGCGGCGAGCCCGGCGTCGGCAAATCGACCCTTCTCATCCAGGCCTGCGCCAAGCTCGCCTCGACGGGCAAGCGCGTCGCCTACATCTCGGGTGAGGAAGCGGTGGCACAGGTCCGGCTACGTGCCGAGCGGCTTGGCCTGTCCGGCGCTCCGGTGGAACTGGCATCGGCCACCGGCGTCGAGGACATCACCGCGACGCTCGAGGCCGGGCCACCCTTCAGCCTGGTGGTCATCGATTCCATTCAAACCATGTGGACGCAGACCATCGAGGCGGCGCCCGGTACGGTCTCGCAGGTGCGCGGCGCGGCGCAGTTCCTCATCCGCTATGCCAAGAACGCCGACGCGGCCGTCATCCTCGTCGGCCATGTCACCAAGGACGGGCAGATCGCCGGACCACGCGTCGTCGAGCACATGGTCGACGCCGTCATGTCGTTCGATGGCGACGCCGGTCATCACTTCCGTATCCTTCGGGCCTTGAAGAACCGCTTCGGGCCGACCGACGAGATCGGCGTTTTCGAGATGACGGGGCATGGGCTGGCGGAGGTCGCCAATCCATCGGCCTTCTTCCTGTCGGGCCGCGACGCCCTGGCGGCCGGCACAGCGGTTTTCGCCGGCATGGAGGGGACCCGACCCTTGCTGGTCGAGTTCCAGGCCCTCGTGGCGCCGACCTCGCTCGGGATGCCGCGCCGAGCAGTGGTCGGCTGGGATCAGAACCGGCTCGCCATGATCATCGCGGTTCTCGAAACCCATGCGGGCGTCCGCCTCGGGCAGCACGACGTCTACCTGAACGTGGCGGGCGGGCTGAAGATCGTCGAGCCCGCGGCGGATCTCGCGGCCGCGGCCGCGCTCGTCTCCTCGCTGACGGGCAAGATCTTGCCGAAGGATGCGGTCTATTTCGGCGAGATCGGACTCTCCGGGTCGATCCGGCCCGTCGTGCATGGCGGCGCGAGGATGAAGGAGGCCGCGAAGCTCGGCTTCGGCTCCGTCACCGCGCCGGCCAGCGCCAACGAGGACGCGGCAGGGCTGCGCGTTGATCAGGCGGGTCACATCGCCGATGTGGTGGCCCGGGTCGCGGCAATCGAAGGAGGCGAAGGCGGCGCGCGGAACCGGTCGAGCGACGAGGAGCCCGCGCGCGGGCGGAGGGGCGGCGGGCCGGCTCGGGCGGGCGCCTGAGGTCGGCTCGCTTTGCCGCCCGGGCTTCACTGGACTTCAAGGTGACGCGTTAACGGCCCTTCGGTATAAGGCGGGCGATAGCCGGTCCGCTACCCGTCCATCTCCGGCGCACCC
>CAXSEU010000452.1:0-2592 GCA_964236485.1 uncultured Lichenihabitans sp.
GCCACCGGCGATCCGCTCGTCATAGGTGCCCGCGACCGCGGCGGTCATCGAGGTGCGGATGCCGCCGGGCCGGACTTCGAAGACCGGCACGTCCTCGGGCGCGAGACGCAGCGCCAGCGCCCGGGCCCACATCGAGAGGCCGGCTTTTGAAACGCAATAGTCAGCCCGCTCGGGTGAGACCATGGCTGCACTGACAGAGGTCACGAACAACATCGAGCGGGGATGTCCGGCACCGCTCGCCAAAATGGCCTTGGCGGCGGCCTGGCTCAAAAAAACCGCGCCGCGCAGGTTGATCCCGAGCACACGGTCGAAATTACCTGGCGCGAGGTCCAGGAGATCGCCACGCAGCATCGCCCCGACCCCGGCATTGGACACGAAGCAATGCAGCGCCCCGAAGCCCTTCAGCACGCTGTCGATCACCGCCGCATGGGTCGCCACATCGGCGACGTCGTGCCGGATGAACAGCGCTCTCGCGCCCTCGTTCTCGAAGGCACGGCCTGCCTCCTCCGTCTCTCCACTGGCCTCGACGTCCGTGAAGGCGATGTCGTGACCCGCGCGGGCCAGCGCCATCCCGATGGCGCGGCCGATGCCCCGCCGAGCACCTGTGACGAGCACGACAGGTCGCGTCATGCGGCGAGCTCCGTGCGGCGGATGTGATCGGCGCCGCGCAGCGCCAGCGCCGCCACGGTCAGCGACGGATTGACGTCCGCCGATGTCACGAGCGTCGAGGCATCGAGGACGAAGAGGTCCGGGTGGTCGAAGGCACGGCCGTAGGGGTCGAGCGGAGAGGTCGCGGGATCGTCACCGATGCGGATGGTACCGCATTGGTGGGAGGGGGTCTTGCGGTCGAAGATGCGGGACAGCGCCACGGGAAATCCCGCGTCGCGCAGCGCCCGTTTCAGGCGCCGCACGAGACCGGCATGCGCGGTCATGTTGGTGCGGCGCCAATCCAGCACGATCCGCGATCCGTCCAGCCTGACGCGGCTCGAGGGGTCCGGCAGGTCCTCGCTCATGGCCAGGAAATCCACCGTGTGCCGGCTCATGCGATCGAGGACCCTCTGAGGGACGCGGGGCATGTTGGCCTTGAGGATCGGACCCGACACGCGTCCGAGCAGCTGGATGTTGCCGAGCGGCGGCCCGCCACGCCCGTCCGACAGATAGAAGTCATTGAGGCCGAAGGTCTTCTGGTAGATGGAATCGTTGGTGAAACGCGGATCGAGTCCCAGAACGGCGCTGAGATTGTGGTTCATGAAGTGACGGCCGACGGCGCCCGACCGGTTGGCCAGTCCGCCCTCTCCTGAGGCCAGCAGGATGGCTGCCGACCGCACGGCGCCGGCAGCTAGGACGACCGTGGAAGCAGAGATCGAGAGGGTCTCGCCGTTTTGCTCGTATTCCACGCGGTCGATCCGCCCATCGCGGCTTGGCACGAGTCGACGCACATCGGCGCCGCTTTCGAGCCGCACATTACCGTGCGCGAGCGCCGGCAGCAGGGCGCAGGTCTCGGCGTCCATCTTGCCGCTTCGGGCATCCGGAAACGCGTCCCAGGGCGTTGCCGCTTCCGCCATCCATCGCTCGATATCCACGCCGAGCGGCAAGGACGAGGGGTGGAGGCCGATCCGGAGAAGACGGGCTCGCACTTCCGCGATGGCCGGCTCGTCCGGCACCGGCGCATGCGAGTAAGGGCGACCATGCGGCGGCTCCGTCGGGTCCTCGCCCAAGGAGCCGCGCACGGCGTAAAGCGTCTCGGCCTCGTCGTACCAGGGCGCGACGTCGGCATAGTGGATCGGCCATGGCGGCGCATTCCCGTCCGCGTGCGCGACGCCATCGAAGTCTTCGGCGCGATAGCGGATCAGCACCGCGCCGTAGAACTTCGAATTGCCGCCGTGGTTGTAGTAGTTGCCAGGATTGAAGCCTTGCCCTTCAGCGTCGTACCAGAGCTCGTCCGGCCGGAAGTGGCCTCGGCCAAAGATGGCGTGGGCGTCCCGGTTTTCCGGCCGCACCGGCAGCTGATGGCCCTTCTCAAGGATCAGGATGTTGGCACCGGTCGGCGCCAGGGCAGAGGCG
The DNA here is from genome assembly GCA_964236485.1 of uncultured Lichenihabitans sp. GTDB lineage: Bacteria > Pseudomonadota > Alphaproteobacteria > Rhizobiales > Beijerinckiaceae > Lichenihabitans. The sequence goes on from CAXSEU010000452.1 coordinate 2,065, forward strand.
GCCGTCGCCCCACCCATGCCGGAGCCGATGATGATGATGTCGGGCGAGGCCGTCATCGGACCCACCCCTCATCCCCCGCTCCGCGGGACTTTCTTCCGCGATGGGAGAAGGGCGCCAATCCCGCAGAACAAGGCTTCCCCTTCTCCCCTTGCGGGAGAAGGTGCCCTGCCGCCGCGGCAAAGCCGCGGGAAGGTAGGGTGGATGAGGGGTAGAGGCGTCGCATCCTGATGGTTACTCCCCCCGGAACACCGGCGGGCGCTTCTCGCGGAAGCCGGCGACGCCCTCCTTCATATCCCGCGTCGTGGAAACCAGGGCTCCCGCCAGAATCTCGATCGCCGCGGAGGCATCCTCGTCTTCGGCGGCGTTGATGAGCTGCTTCGACACCATTGTGGCGACCGGCCCCCGAGCCAGGATACGGTCGGCCCAGCGCTTGGCGGCCGCCATGACCTCGCCGCGCGGCACGACCTCGGCGACGAGCAGGCCGTCCCGGATCGCGGAGAGCAGGTTCATCTCGACGGCGACGCGCAG
>CAXSEU010000452.1:2602-2878 GCA_964236485.1 uncultured Lichenihabitans sp.
CCGGTCCGCCGTGACGATCTCGCCCGTGAGGGCCAGCCGCCGCACCGCCTGCCCGCCGCAGCGCGCGACGAGGCGCTGCGTCCCCGACCATCCCGGCACCATGCCGATCCCCGTCTCTGGCAGCCCGAGCTTGGCCTGTTCCTCACTCAGACGAAAATCCGCCGTCGCGGCAAGCTCGAGCCCGCCACCGAGCGCGTGCCCATTCAAGGCTGCGATCAGCGGCACCTTCAGCCGCGCGAGCCGGTCGAAGCAGATGTGGCCCTTGCGAACCCAATC
>CAXSEU010000453.1:0-2872 GCA_964236485.1 uncultured Lichenihabitans sp.
TGATCTCCGGCGCGGCCGCGGGGATCGGCTCGGCCTCGGGACGGCGCTGCGGGGCGCGGTTGATCCTGACGTTCGGCGGAAGCGTGAAGGGACGCCGCCAGGCCGGTAGGTCCGGGTCGAGGGGCGGCGCCTCCGGCAAAGCGCCAGCTTCCGGCTCGTCGAGATGAGAGGTCTCGCTCGTGCCGGGCCGCTCGGTCGCCAGGATCGAGTCGGGCGTACGGGTGAAACGCACTTTTTCGGGGAGCGTGAACGGCTGCGGCCACGGCGGCGTGGCGGTCGGTTCGCGCACTTGCCGCGCCGTCACGGATGCTCCGGCCCTCGCACGGGGATAGGGATCGTGGGTCTGGGTCGGCACGGCGCGGCGCTGGGTTCCGGCTTCCGAGGCGGCGCCGCGAGGCGGGGCGGCATGCCGTCCCGGCTCGATCCCGTGCTGCTCCAAAGCTTCGGAGACGGCGAGATCGACGTAGGTCGTCAACTGGTCCAGCATGGCCTTGTACATCATGTCCCAGTAGGGACTTTCCGCATGGAGCCGACGGTGAAAGTCGGCGTCGGCCTGGGAATCGATCTTTGCTCGGGTCGAAGTCATGGGGCGCGTTGGCTGCACTTTTTCCGATCGCCATGGAGCTGACGAACGCGGCCAATGTGGTTTGTTGACCTTAACAGGCCCTTAGAGGAGGCCCCTGGTGGCGTCGCCCCTGGGGATAAGGTTCAGGTGAAGAGCCCGTCGATCTCGGCGAAGCTCCGCGCGTCCTGGAACATCGGCCCGAGTTCGCCCGCGCGGAGGAAAGCGTCGAGCGGCCCCCGAAGCGATCCTAAGGCTTTGAGAAGCGTCATGACGCCCAGGCTGACGCGCCTGACGCCCGCCTCGCGAAGCAGAGGCGCCGGAGGCATCTCGGCCACGGCCATGAGACTCAAGGGCAGCGGCACCGCGTCAGCGACGGCGCGGATCGCCTCGATGCCGACGAGGCGCGGCACAAAGAAACCGTCGGCGCCCGCTTCGGCGTAGAGGCGGCCGCGCGCGATCGTTTCGGCGACGCGAGCCTCGGGCGAGTCCGTGGGGCTGAACCAGAGGTCGGTGCGGGCATTGACGAAGAGCTGAACGCCTTCCCGGGCCGACGCGGTCCGCGCGGCTTCGATCCGCGCCGCGAGTTCTCGGGCCGGCGCGGTGCCGTCCTCGATGTTGATGCCGGCCGCCCCCGCCCCGACCAGGCGGGAGACGGTGTCGGCAACCGCCGAAGGATCGGCCCCGTAACCGCGCTCGGCGTCGGCCGAGACCGGCACGCCGACGGAGCGCGTGATCTCCTGCACGCTGCCGACCAGCACATCCCGCGGCAGGGTCTCGCCATCCGGGTATCCATGCGCCCAGGCCAGGGCGGCACTCGAGGTGGCCACCGCTTTCGCCCCGAGCGATTCGATGAAGCGCGCGCTGCCCGCGTCCCAGGCGTTGGGCAGGAACAGCATGGTGCCGGGTGCATGGAGCCGGTGGAACGCCTCCGCCTTGGCTTGAATGGGCATCGTCTCGGCTCCCGGTTCAGGTCCGGCGCTTGCCCGTGACCTCGATCTCGATCCGCATGCGCGGATCCGCGAGCCCGGCCACCATCATCGTGGCGGCGGGGCGTACCGGGCCGAAATAGCGCCGCAACACCGGCCAACAAGGCTCGAAATCCTCCCGGCGAGGCAGAAGGTAGCGCACCCGGACGACGTCCTGCAGGGCGAAACCCGCCTCGTCCATGGCCGCCTTGATGTTGAGCATGCAACGCTCGGCCTGCTCGACGACATCGTCCGAAATCGTGCCGGCAGCGTAATCGAAGCCCGTCGTTCCCGAGACGAAGATCCAGTCGCCGTCGACAATCGCGCGGGCGTATCCGATGCTGGCCTCGAACAACGAATGGGAGGAGATATGGCGACGCGGCAAGACGGTCTCCCGGCGGTGCGATCCGGCCTGTTCCATGGCAGGCGGCACACCAAGCATAGCGGTTTGGCGCCTTGACGCCTATCATCCGCCCGGCCGAACCGCACGATCAGGATGCCATCGAGGCGATCGTCGCTGCCGCCTACCGCATCTACATCCCTCGGATGGGACGGAAGCCCGGACCCATGCTCGACGACTACGCGGCCTCGATCGCGGCCGGCCGCGCGCATGTCCTCGATCGCGAAGGAACGATCCTTGGCCTTGTGGTGCTGATCCGCCAGGACACCTCCATGCTTCTCGATAACATCGCGGTCGATCCCGCCCTAAAGGGGCACGGCTTTGGACGGGTTCTGCTGCGCTTCGTCGAGTCGGAAGCGGCCGCGGCCGGCTACAGCAGCATCGAGCTCTACACGCACGAAACCATGACGGAGAACATCGCGCTTTACGGGCGCATGGGGTTCGTGGAGACACGCCGCGTGGAGGAACAGGGTTTGCGGCGCGTTTACATGACGAAACAACTGCCGCCGGGTGTGAGCGCGACGGTGGACACTGGGGGGTAAGACGTGACGGCAGCGGGTGTGGTGACTGAGATCATCCCTTACATCTTCTACAAGGACGTGCCGGCCGCGCTCGTGTGGCTGGCCGAAGCCTTCGACTTCATCGAAGTTCTCCGGGTCGCGACCCCGAACGGCGGGGTCCACGGAGAAATGCTGTTGGATGGACAGCGCATCATGATGGGCCAAGGCAATGCCGGCTGGCACATGGCCAGCACCCGCGAGACCCACACGGCGACGCAGGGGGTCTTCATCTATCTGGGCGATGTCGATGCGCATTACGCCAGGGCGCGGGCCGCCGGCGCCGAGATCGTCGAGCCGCCGCACGACCTCTCCTATGGCCGCACCTACACGGCGCGGGACGTCGAGGGCCACCCCTGGTTCTTCACCCAGCCGCCTGCGGAGG
>CAXSEU010000454.1:0-2859 GCA_964236485.1 uncultured Lichenihabitans sp.
GCACCTCGAACCATTTCCGCACCGACATCCTGCGCCGTCTGAACGGCTGGGACAGTTTCAACGTCACCGAGGACATCGACCTCGGCTTCCGGCTGGCGCGCTTCGGTTTCAGGGTGGAGGCGCTCGACTCGACCACCTTCGAGGAGGCGCCGCTGACGCTGGGGAAGTGGCTGCCGCAGCGGACCCGCTGGCTCAAGGGCTGGATGGTGACCCTGATGGTGCTGACCCGCCAGCCGGTCCGCCTCGCGCACGAGCTCGGGCTTTGGGGCAGCCTGTCGGTGGCGGGGGCCCTCTGCGGAACCATCCTGGGGTGCCTGTTCGGCCCGCTGCTGTTCGGCCTTGCCCTCGCGGAGGGTTTTTGCGGTGCCTGGCTGGCGCCTGTTTCATGCGTGCAATCGCTGCTCAGCGCCGCAAGCTGCTTCCTGCTGCTCGCCGGCGCCGCCAGTGCGGTCTGGCCGATCGCGCTGGGGCTGAAGCGGCGCGGTCGTTTCGGCCTTGCGCCCTGGCTGCTCACCCTGCCGGCCTACCTGTGCCTCGTCAGTTTCGCGGCGTGGCGCGCCCTGCACGAAGCCATGGTGGCGCCCCAACAATGGAACAAGACCGAGCACGGGCTCGCCCGCGGACGCGGAGAGGGCGTGGGACCGAAGGGGCTTGCAGGGCGGCGGCGTTGAAACAGGCCGTGCGCTGACGGTGAAAACCGAAACTTTTTGCCTTTGCGGTGTCCCCTGGTAATGGACGGGTCGCCGCCCCGGCAAACCGTTTCGTGGATCGGCCACGTGGCGGATGCTCTCACCCGAGCCTTCCATGTCGAAGATGTCCATCCTGTTCCTGGCGCTCGTGGGCGCCGCGCTCTCCGGCCTGCCGGCGGCGGCGGCGGCGCCAAACGCCACGCAGCAGGAGGCGGACCGGCTGAGGGGCGTCTTCCAGCGCTACGTCGGCGGCCCGGCGCCGGACGGCGCTGGAAGCGTCACGGTCGCGCCCGAAGGCGCGGCCTACCGGGCCAGCTTCGACCTGCAGCAGATGACGCGCCCCTTCGAGGATCTCGGCGTCACCGTCGAAGCCGCGACGCAGTCCTTCGTCCTCGCCCCGAACGACGACGGCACCTGGCACGTCACGAGCGATGCCATGCCGCCCCTCGTGATCCATCTCAAGGATCAGACCATCACGATGAAGACCAGCACCTACAGGTTCGAGGGGACCTATGATCCGAAGCTCGGCCTCTTCCTCGATCAGCGCATGACGCAGGATGGCGCGACCACCGACCAGGAGGCCCCGGCCCTCGCGCAGCACCGACGCTCGGGCCATGTCGTTCTCTCGCAAAAGGCCGCGCCGGTGGACGGCGGCCGGGCCGACGTCGACATCCACTCCGGGGTCTCGGACGTCACGGGGCAAATGACCATGCGGTCGCCGCCTCCCAAGGCTTCGGTGGCGGTCGAACCAACCTCGCCGCCCCTCGACATCAGCTATACCCTGCCAGCCGCGACGGTCGATCTTCATATGGATCGCCTCCGCGCCTGGAGTCTGCTCGACCTTTGGGCCTTTTTCGTCGCCCATCCGAATCGCGAAGCGATCACGGCCAGCCAGGAGGACTTGCGCGCCCTGCTCAAGGCCGCCTTGCCGATCGTCGGCGGCCTCAAGGAGGGCGGCTCGCTGGAGGGGCTGTCGATTCAGACCCAGGCGGGCGAAATCAAGGTGGGCAAGATGGCGGGCTCGCTCGATGTCGCCGATCTCGCTGGAGCCGGCAGGGTCGCCTCGGTGCTGAGCATCGACGGCTTGACGCTGCCGAGCTCCACCCTGCCGCCCTGGGCGACGGGGCTGCTCCCGACGGCGCTCGACCTGAGCTACAGCGCGACGGGGTCCAATATCGACGCCGCCGCGCGGGAGGCGGTCGAGGACTTCGACTTGAAGCACGACGGCCTGACGCCGGAACAGAGCGAGAAGATCGGTCACATCTTCTGGCCCGGCGAGGGCAAGGTCGTGCTGGCGCCAAGCCGCATCGCCTCCCCGCTGCTCGAGATCAAGCTCGAAGGCGAAGCCTCGATCAGCCCCGTTCCGGCCGGGCACCTCGACGTCACCGGCACCGGGCTCGACAAGGCGATCGCGGCCCTCCAAGCGGTGGCGGCCACGGACGCGAGCGCGGGCCAGGTGCTGGCGCAATTCGTCATGGCGAAGAACCTTGCCAAGCAGAACCCGGACGGCAGCTACCTTTGGGCGATCGAGGCTGGTGCCAACGGGCCCCTCACGGTCAACGGCATACCGCTGAAGTAGGTGGAACAGCCGGTCGCGATGGTTCATTTCCCCCGCGGGTTCTTGCAGGAGTCGACATGACCAAGAGCGATCACTTTTCTCGCCGGCAGATCGTCGGCGGCGTGGGCCTCGGCCTCGCGGCCGCGGCGGAGGCGGGGCCCGCCCTGGCCCAGGGCACGGGTGCCGTGCAAACCGCCGCGCCGTTGCAGGATCCGGTCACGAAATATCCGAGTCCTCCCTTCAAACCGCAGTCGCAGCCCTGGCCAGGTCTCGCCGGCAAGATGGAGCCGAAACCCGACCATGGTGAGACCAGCTACAAGGGGTCGGGGCGCCTCGCCGGGCGCAAGGCGCTGATCACGGGTGGCGATTCCGGGATGGGTCGTGCCGCCGCCATCGCTTACGCCCGCGAGGGCGCCGACGTCGCGATCAACTACCTTCCCGACGAAGAGCCCGACGCCCGCGAGGTGATCGCCCTGATCAAGGCGGAGGGCCGCATCGGTCTCGCCCTGCCAGGCGACCTGCGCGAGGAGACCTTCTGCCGGAAGCTCGTGGCCGATGCCGTCCAGGGCCTCGGTGGGCTCGATATCGTGGTCAACAACACCGGACACCAAC
>CAXSEU010000455.1:0-2848 GCA_964236485.1 uncultured Lichenihabitans sp.
GAATACGACCGAGGCGAAGTGGGCCCACATCGCAACAAGCCCGCCGACCGATATCGGGGCGGGGACGATATTTTACCTTGCCAGAAAATTCGAACCGGGATGGATCAAGCCTTCTGCTCAGTTCGACGTGATGAGGTGGTTCGACCCGGAGGCCTCGGCCGAACCGTTGTTCTCCTATAGCGAGGCGGCGGACTACAAGATTACCGCAACCCCGTTTGCTTGGCGCGATCCAACCACTTTCCCGCGGCGCCGGTGGCTCTACGGCGTTCACCTGATCAGGAAGTTCATTTCGTGCACCGTCGCACCGGGCGGGGTCGGGAAGAGTTCTCTGGTGCTCGTGGAGGCCGTAGCAATGGCGACAGGGCGACCACTGCTCGGAACCCGCCCCGTAGAAGGCCCCATCCGCGTGTGGGTGGTGAACCTCGAAGATCCCCAAGAGGAGATTGAGCGGCGCGTGATCGCTATCCTGCTGCACTACAAAATCGACCCCGCCGAGATCGCCGGGCGGCTCTTTCTTGATTCCGGTCGCCGATTGAAACTGATCGTCGCCGGGACGACACGTGCTGGAACTGAAATCGCCTACCCGATCGTAGACGCCTTCACGGACGAGATCCTCGCCCGCAAGGTCGACGTCGTAATGATCGACCCGTTCGTTAAGGCGCATCGGGTGCCGGAGAATGACAACGTCGCGATCGACACGGTGGCGACCGTGTTTGCGGACATGGCGGACGCCTGCAATTGCGCCTTTGATTTGGTCCACCACGTCAGGAAAACCGGTGGGGCCGAAGTGACAGTCGAGGACGGCCGCGGCGCCGTAGCTCTCCTCGGTGCCGTACGCTCGGCGCGCGTGCTGAATGCCATGACGAAGGACGAAGCTGCCAAGGTTGGCGAGGCTGTCAGCCCAAGGGAGTTCTTCCGCGCCGACAACGGTAAACTCAACATGGCGCCCGCGCCATCCAATCGAGCCGAATGGTATCGCCTGGTTTCGATTCCACTCGGCAACGGTGATCAGGTCCAATGCGCCGTGACCTGGACGTGGCCGGACGCCATGGCGGGGATCACCGCAGACCACCTGCTTGCGGTCCAAGCTGCGGTCGCCGCCGGACGCTGGCGAGAGAACCACCAGGCTCGAGACTGGGTAGGACAGCCGGTTGCCGGGGCGCTCGGCCTAGACCTCACCAACAGGGCGAACAAGGCCAAGGTGCTCAGCCTGGTCAAGACTTGGGTGAAGAGCGGAAAGCTCGTTGTGGTCAGCGGCCAGGACGAACGGCGTAAGCCGGTGGCCTTCGTCGAAGCTGGATCCGGTGCGGCGTAATCTGCTCCACCCACCCTATTACCCGTTTGCTCTGCTCCGCTCCACCCCACACCCCATAGAGGGGTGGTGGTGGAGCAGATCGGCGCTCTACCTGCTCCACCTTGCTCCGCTCCACCTAATTCAGTGGAGCAACAGATTGGTCGATTAGCTGGACCTCTGCGAGACCAATCCTGGCATGAAGGTATAAGCAGGCATCCGTAGATATAATCTGATATAAACTGACAGGATCGGCGGCTGAAATTTCGTTCTAAGCTGCCGTAATGAGCACTTACTTGTTGATTTACCGGGATGTAGGTGTATTTATAACCTGGATGCCTCATCTTTGTAGGCACACGGTGGGCCGAACCTCCCGGACGATGAGCGCTAGGGCGCGATATGCGTTGAGAACTTCGGCTTCGTCGTCGAACCGGCTGGACCGGTTTCGAAGTCATGCCGCGAGACCCATTATGAATGACGTCCCCCGAACGTGGTTCGCCGTTCGCGTGAGGCCTCGCGCTGAAATCGAGGTCATCGACGAACTGCGCCGAGTGGGTCTGGCGGGCTGGGCGCCCATGGCGAAGCGCTACTCGGCGATCGGCCAGACCATCGTCGAGCCCGCGTTCCCTGGCTACGTCTTGGCTGCCTTGCCGGAGCCGATCGAGCCGGAGTTCGGTGCGGTCCTCGGCATATCTGACGTTTGTTCTTTTCTCGGCGGCGAGCGCCCGGAGCCGATCCAGGCGGTAGCCGTTTCGACCCTTCAGGTGCGCGAGCGCATCGGCCACTTCGACTCTACCCGTCGCGGTCCTGCCAAACTCCTACGGGGGCGAGGCCTCGACCAAGCGGCCGCCGATCAGCTCGTGGCTCGATTGGGGCGTAGGACCGCTGCGGCAGCGGCCTGAGCGCCTGTTCTTACCTTTGGTGATGGTCATGACGAAAGAAACCGCAGCACCGCTTTTGCGTGGCAAGCGCGCGATCGCCGAACACCTCGGCTTGCCTCGAGCGACTGTCGACCGACTGGTGGCGACGGGCGCCCTACCGACCTTCCGTCTCAGCTCTCGGATCGTCTGCGCTCGGCCCGCGACGCTGCGTGCATTCATCGACGCCCGTGAGGCCGAAGGCATGCCGCAACGTGACCGCCTGAATCGCGGTGAGGCCGCGTGAGCGGCTATTTCTTCTTTGGCGTTTTCTTCGCCTGAGCAAGGTCGGATCCAGCGACCGATTTCACGGCCTTCGATGATCCCTTGGCCTTCAGCAGCTTGCCCGCTGCCGAGGCGTCCTTCTTCGATGTTGCCACGGCTCACCTCCCACAAACAACGCCGATCATTCGGCGCACGTAATGAGAGTATGCCGACGTGGTTCGGTGTCCATGCGGGTTGCGGCCTTGTCCACAGCGGTGCGGATCCGGGGGGGCACCATCCGCCCTGCGACAGGGGCAGAAGTCGCCTGAGAGCGGCGGCCGTGGGCGGGCCGGAGACGGGCCGAGACGCGGGGTCATGTTCGTCCAGTCCGCAGGTAGATTATGGGTCCTCTGGAGGCCCCCGGCCTCACTGCGGG
>CAXSEU010000456.1:0-2830 GCA_964236485.1 uncultured Lichenihabitans sp.
CACAGCGTGAATCACGCCCACAACCCAATGTCAAAGTTGTCAAACAGCCTCTTAGCTCATGTGATGCTGCCGCGGAGGTGCGCCAACTCAAACAAGCGGGCCCAGGAACGCGAGCGACCACCGGCCGCCGCTCGCGCTCAGCTTCGCGATCGCCAGGGGGGCGACGTCGATCCGCCAGAACGAGGATGGCGGCGCCTCGATGGCATGGACGATCGCCGCCCTGATCACCGACGCGTGAGTGACGGCGGCAACGGCCCCCGGGATGTCGCGCTGGGCGTCGAGCCAGGCTCCCACCCGATCCATGAGCGCGAGCATCGACTCCCCGCCGTGGGGGGCAGAGCCGGGCTCGGTCAGCCAAGCGGCCAGACCCTCCGGCTCCTGGTCGTGAATATCCGCCATCGAACGACCGGCCCAGGTCCCGTAGTCGCACTCGCACAAGGCGGGCTCGACGGCGGCGGAGAATCCGAGGGCGTCGGCGGTCTGGCGCGCGGCCGTGCCGGGGCTGGCGAATATCCGATCCATGCGGCCCATGGGAGCCCCGCCGCCGGCCAGCTTCCGCAAGGCTGCCCGTTCGAGCGGTTCGTCGTTCGGAAAGGCCGACGCGCGGACCGCCGGCGTCGGTGCGTGGCAGATCAGCTTGACCCGTGTCGTCATCGGGACGAGACGCGTCCCGGCCGAGTTCCGCTTGGACGGACCCCGACCCCTCGCGTCATCGCGTGCGGGACCTGAGCCCCCCTCCAGCGACCCCGCGGGCCTCACGTTCGGCCAGCGCCCCGAACCCGAGCCCGATCGCGGCCCACATCAGAAACTGCGCTCCGATCGAGGCCACCCTGAACCGCCAGAGCACCACCGCGGGAAAATCGGCAGGCACCTCGTCGACCTCCGGCAGCAGCAAGCCTAGCGCCACGACGGCGGTGAGGTACACCGTCGCGGCGAGCAGCGATGCCGTCCAGGCCCCGTGCGTCGGCAGGAGCCCCCGCCGGAGCAAGACGGATCCGATGAAGGCGGCCAGCGACAGAGCGATCATGGCGAAGTACAGCCCCGTCCGCATGCCGATGGTATCGGCGCTGCCGACAGCGGGCGGGTTTGCCGGGAACTTGAGGCTCGGCACGAGATAGATCGCGATGAACCCGGCTCCCGACAGCAGTGCCGCCGTGGCGCGGGGTCCGACCTCGCCGAGCCGACCGTCGACGACCGCGAAGGCGAGAGCGAAGAGGCCGCCGAACGCCGCGCTATACACCATCAGCCCCGTGAGGAGCCCGAGACCCGACTGGGTGGATCGGCTGACGAGTTCCGGCTCCTTCTCGTCAGCCGTCCCCAGGGCGCCCTCTACGCCCGCCGCCTTGGCATGGTTGCCGGCGTCGTTCACCTGCGTCTCGAAGGCGATCGCCCGCTCGATCTGCGGCTCGCCGAAGACTTGCAGGAAGCCGAAGCACAGAAGGCCCGCGAGAACGCCGACCAGCATCCCACGAAGCAGGAGCTTTCCCATGTGTAAGATCTCCGGCGACGCGGGATGGCGTCGCGCCGGTTCACACCGGCCAGAGATGCCGATCGCGCGGTATCAGGAGCGAAGCAGGTCGCGGAAAGCCCGTCAGTGGCAGGGGAAGCCCAGCAGGTGGCGGCCGTCGTGCAGGAACTCGTGCACGTACATGCCGCGAATGAGGGATGTGGCTCCCTCTTCCGCACCGACGAAATAGATCGACAGCAAGGCGAGCAGACCGCCGAACACGGCCCAGGGGAGGATATCGGTCAGCGGAAGAGCGACCGGGCGGATCGTCGGCGCGAGTGCGGTGTTGCTCATCGGAGGTGCTCCTGGGATTTCGCGTCCCGTTCGAGGTCTGCCGGATGCGTGGGTGGGTCTGGCTTTCGGGCCCCGCGCCAAGCGCGTGGACCGACCACAGTGGCGCGACCGCGCCGGATTTCGACCGGCTTCCACCTTGTGCATCGATGCAGAGAGATTGTGGAAGCGATGTCTCACCGTGTCAATCGCGGAGATCGCGGCGCACCGGCAGGGATCAGCGCCCCGAGCTGAGGAAGGCCTTGAAGGCCTCCAACGTTTCCCCGCTCACGTGATGTTCGATCCCCTCGGCGTCGATCCTGGCGTTCTCGGGGCTGACCCCGAGGGCGCGAAGGAAGGCTTCCACGACCTGGTGGCGCATGCGGCTCTCGGTTGCGAGCCGACGGCCGTCCTCGGTGAGGAAAACGCCGCGGTAGGGACGCCGCGACACAAGGCCATCCGCCGACAGGCGCTGCAGCATCTTGGCGACCGTCGGCTGGGCGACATCGAGCCGAGCCGCGATGTCGACCTGGCGCGCCTCGCCACCGTCGGCGATGAGGTCGGCGATGAGTTCGACATAGTCCTCGACCAGCGAGCTTCGTCTCGCGGCGCGCGTCTGGCGAAATCCTTCGGAATGGACGTCGGCAGCCGGCAGCACCGCTTCAGCCAAGGATTTATCGGGGGCAAAGGGCAGCGGCTCGGCTCCGAAACGAGAATCTGGCGGCCCAGCCGCGACATTCCCATAGCACGCGCTATGTTTCATTGCCATGCTTGCCGGCTCTCCCGCGGCGACGATATGGCTTCGTCGCTAAGAGATAGCAACTTGCATATTGCTGACCGCCATGTCTATTGTGAGGTGCCGGAAACTCCCCGGGCGGAGCCGGCATGGCGAAACCTTTGATCGTCCGAAAGCGTGGAGCCGCGCCCGAGGCAGAGGCAGACGTCGAGCCCAGCCTTCCGGAGGCGCATGCCACGGTGGCGGTGCCGCGCGGCGGTTCGTGGATCGCGCGCCTGCTCGCCTTCGCGGGTCCGGGCTACATGGTGTCGGTCGGC
>CAXSEU010000457.1:0-2827 GCA_964236485.1 uncultured Lichenihabitans sp.
CTCGGAAGGCCCGGCGATCATGTCGATGACGACGGCCCCGAAAACCCGCCGCTTGGCGGCCGCCACATAGGCGTTGCCAGGTCCGACGATCTTGCTGACCGGGGCGATGCTCGCCGTGCCATAGGCCAGGGCCGCGATGGCCTGGGCACCGCCCACCCGGTAGATCTCCTCGACGCCGGCGAGCCGCGCCGCGGCCAGCACCAGCGGGTTGAGCCGGCCGTCCGGCGTCGGCACCACCATGACGACGCGCTCGCAGCCCGCGACGCGCGCCGGCAGGGCGTTCATCAGCACCGAGGAAGGATAGCTCGCGGTGCCGCCGGGCACGTAGAGCCCGACCGCCGCGATGGCGGTCCACCGCCAACCGAGTTCGACGCCTGCTTCGTCGGTCCACAGCGCGTCGGCGGGACGCTGCCGCTCGTGAAAGGCCATGATGCGGTCGCGGGCCACCCGGAGCGCCGCCAAGGCCTCGCCGGGCACGGCGGCGAGGGCGGCATCGACATCGCCGGCCGACACCCTCAGGCCGAGCAGATCGAGATCCACCCGGTCGAAACGAGCGGAGGCCTCGATCAGGGCCGCGTCGCCGCGCGCCCGAACGTCGGCGATGATCGCCGCCACGATGTCGTCGACGTCCTCGGAACCCTCGCGCTTGGCCCCGAGCAGCGCCTGGAAGGCGGCCTCGAACCCCGCGTCGCGCGCGTCGAGCCGGGCAGGGCGGATCGCCGCATCCGTCATTCCATCGCCTCGGCGATCTCCGGCCGGCGATCCACCTTCCAGTGCGGGCCGGTATCGCTCAGCGCCACCTCGAGACACTCGACGTCGAGCCGGATGGCCGCGCCACCCGCAAAGCTCAGCATCACGGTGCCCGAGGGGGGCGGCCCCGGCAGGAACACGATCGCCAGGAGGTCGAGTTCCCGGTCGGCCGTCTGTTCGAAACCGACGCGTCTTACCTTCGTCACCGTCTCGAAGTGCAGCCCCACGGCGCGCCGCTCGAGGCCGCCATGCCGGGCAAGCGGCCAGTCGAACCTTGCGCCGACGAGAGCGAAACGCCGCATTCTCGGCAGATGGGCCATGTCACCGACCCGCACCGTCGCGCCCTGAAGATGGGCCGAGATGACGCCAAGATCCTCGGCATCGAGCGCCACCAGCCGCAACGCCTGACGGTCCGCCGCAGGCTCGTCCCCATCGCTCATCCCATCGCTCCGAAAGTGCCGAAGGCGACCACCCGAGCCACCGACCACCGACCCTGTCAAGTCCGGTGCCCGTGCCGTGGCAGGGTGTCCAAAACTTCACGTGTCAGGCTGCCGTGTTTCTGCTTTGATTCCGCATCACCACCCTGTCGGGTGACGCGCCGGGCTTCGATCGCCCGCGACAACGCCGGAAGGCCCGCGGAGACGAGACGAGACCATGACGCATTTTTACGCCGACCTGAAGGATATCTGGCGGCTCGCCTTCCCGTATTTCCGCGACAAAAGGCCGAGCGAGATACGCCTATGGCTCATCGGGCCTGTCAAGGCGCCGGAAAACTGGATCGGGCTCGGCCTTCTCGCCTCCGTGTTCGCGCTCGAAGTCGGCTTTTCCTACTTGCTGAAGCAACTCAATGCCTGGAACAACGGATTTTACACCACCCTGCAGGACAAGGACTGGGGCGGTTTCGTCTATTACCAGAAACTATTCGCCGTTCTCGCTTTCTCCTATATCATAGTCGCGGTCTACAAGAACTACATCAATCAGGTCTTGCAGATACGCTGGCGCAGATCGATGACAGATCATTTCGTCGGCCGTTGGCTGGCGCCTGCCCAACACTCCCGCATGCGGCTCCTCAGCGCCCCCGCCGACAACCCGGATCAGCGCATCGCCCAGGATGTCCATGACTTCGTGAACAACACCATGGTGTTGGGCATCGGCTTCTTCGGCAACCTGATGCGGCTGGTGATCTTCCTCGTCGTCCTGTGGGACCTCTCCTACGCCTTCCCGATGACGAGTTTCGGCCTCTCGTTCAACATCCCCGGCTATCTCATCTGGATCGCCATCCTTTACGCGGCCGCCGGAACCGGCATCACGCATCTCATCGGGCACCCGCTGATCGGCCTGAAGTTTCATCAGGAACGGTACGAGGCGAATTTCCGCTTCGCCATGGCCCGCATCCGCGAACATGGCGAGCAGATCGCCCTCCTGGGTGGCGAGCGTGCGGAGGAGACCGCCCTCGGGGAACGCTACTCCTCCATCCTGGCCAACGCCTATGCGGTCGTGCGACGCCAGAAGAAGCTCGGCTTCTTCACCAATTTCTTCGGCCAGTTCTCGAACATCTTTCCCTTCCTCTTGTTGGCCCCCGCCTATTTCTTCGGCAAGGCGACCCTCGGGGTGCTGATGCAGACCTACTCCACCTTCAACAGCGTGCAGGATGGACTGACCTGGTTCGTCGACGCCTACCAGATGCTGGCGGCCTATCGCGCCGGCGTGCAGCGCCTGACCGGCTTCGAGGCCGTCATGACCGAGACCGAGGCCGCCGGGGTCGCGCGGCCCCGCATCGAGACCCTGGTGTCCGACGGCGAGGCTTTCGCGGCCGAGGGGGTGATCGTCGCCCTGCTTCGTCGTCGCGCCCGGCGACCGTGTCTTGCTGTCGGGTCGCTCGGGGTCGGGCAAGACGACGCTGATGCGCGCCTTCTCGGGGATCTGGCCTTTCGGTCAGGGAAAGATCGAAATCCCCGCGGGCACCAGGGTGCTGGTGCTGCCGCAGCGGGCCTATATGCCGCAGGGCACGTTGCGCCAGGCCCTCGTCTACCCCAGCACGGTCGAAGCCTACCCCGACGGGGCCGTGCGCGCGGCG
>CAXSEU010000458.1:0-2805 GCA_964236485.1 uncultured Lichenihabitans sp.
GCCGTCGTTGGTCGGCGTCACGCTGGCGCCGGATCGCTCGAGGGCATCGATGGCGCCGGCGAGGAGGTCCGGCCGGGCGCCATCGAGCAAAACGTCGCCCCCCGTCATGGCCACCGCCATGGCATAGGTCCCGGCCTCGATGCGATCGGGCAGCACCGCATGGCGCGCACCCCGCAGCCGAATGACGCCCTCGATCTCGATGACGCCCGTGCCGGCGCCCTTGATGCGAGCACCCATCTTGTTGAGGCAATCCGCAAGATCGACGATCTCGGGTTCACGGGCCGGATTGATGAGGGTGGTACGACCCCCCGCCAGCGCCGCCGCCATCAGGGCCGTATGGGTGCCGCCCACCGTGACTTTCGGGAACTCGATCTCGGCGCCCTTGAGCCCGTTCGGCGCCTTGGCGATCGCATAGCCGCCCTCGATGTCGATGCGCGCGCCCAGCCGTTCGAGCACCATCAAGAGCAGGTCCACCGGACGCGTGCCGATGGCGCAGCCCCCGGGCAACGAGACCTTGGCCTCGCCCATGCGGGCGAGGAGCGGCGCGATGACCCAGAAGCTGGCCCGCATGCGCGAGACGAGTTCGTAGGGCGCCGTCGTATCCACGATGGCCGCGGCCCTGAGGTCCACAGTCTGACCCGAAACAGCCTCCTCGCCGAGGCGCTTGCCCTTGAGCGTGTAGTCGACGCCGTGGTTGCCCAGGATGCGCACCAGCATGTTGACGTCGGCGAGGCGCGGGACGTTCTCGAGCGTCAGCGTGTCGTCGGTCAAGAGGCTGGCGATCATCAACGGCAGGGCCGCGTTCTTGGCGCCCGAGATCCGTATGGTTCCATTGAGCGGCCGGCCGCCAAGGACGCGTATCTTATCCATCATGCCTCGCTTGTCGATCATGCGGCCCCGCTGCCGCCTGGGCGCCGTCGATCACCGGCGCGCCGGTGCCGTCCTGGCCCGCGCTCGGCTGCCGACCCGATGCTGGCGGAGTCTCGGCGGGCGCGCCCTCGGCCCTGCCGCGCGCCTGGGTCTTGCGGCGCTTGAGATTGTCCCGCAAGGCCGCGGCCCGTCGCCGGTCGCGGGAAGGACATCCCCGCGCCATGGCACCGGCGCCCGGACCCTCGTTTCTCTCGTCAAAAGCCATGCCGAGACCGATCACTCGCGACGGGTCCGCGCCCGGAACCGGTCCGGATTGGTAGAGACTTACGGACCCACGGGCAAGCCTCGCGGGCCCGGCTTGACGCACTGGACAGCTCGCGCGGCGAAGCCGCAACCGCTGAGGGCGATCCGTCGCGGATGGGCGGCCGGGCGCTTCATCTTTCGTGCGCCCGGCGTGCCCGTCACGAGCGCTCTGCCTCACGGGTCGTTCGCGCGACCGATCGAAAAGGCGGCGGAAGAAACGATTTGCCAATCTATGAGGTCCAGGCTTTTCCGCATGGACTTTGACCATGCCCCTCTCGAAGACCGTAGATCGTGGTTCAGCCTTTCGCTCGCGAGGCGCGCCGGCCTTGTGGTCGCGACGCTGGCCGGTACAGCCCTGCTCATTTGGCTGGGCTGGACCGGAGCCAAGACGCGCGGCGAGATGCGTCTGGCGTCACAAAGAGCCGTGCGTGTGGCCGAACTCACAGGGACGATCGCCTATTACGACGAATGGCTGACGATGTCGGCCCAGATGGCTGCCTCGTCGGGACAGCGTAAATGGGCCGAACGCTTCGATGAAGCCGTGCCGAGGTTGGACGCCGCCATCGCGGAAGCCTTGGAACTCGCGACCCCCGAGGTCAAGGCGGCCCTGGCCGATACGACGACGGAGGCGCATCGTGACCTCCTCACCATGGAGCGTCGCTCGCTCGCGCTCTCCGCCGACGGTGACCTCGCTGCCGCCCAAGCGCTGCTCAACGGTCCCGAATTCACCTACCTCAAGGACGTCTACGCCACGGGCATCGACGTGTTCGGGCAAGAGTTGAAGACCCTGGCCGACCTCCGTGCGACCGACCTCAACGATCGCGCCTGGATGGAGGCCGCCGGGCTCGGTCTCGGCGCGCTCTTCATCGTCTGGACGGCGCTCACGGCCAGGGCGCGGGCGCGCCTGCAAGGCGCAATGGCCCGCACGGCGGCCGTGGCCCGCACGGACGCCCTGACCGATCTTCCAAACCGACGCCGGCTTCACGAAGCACTGGAAACGGCCCTGGCCGACACCCAGTCGGGACGCCGCTACGCCCTGTTTCTCCTCGACCTCGACCGCTTCAAGGCCGCCAACGACGCCTATGGGCATCCCGCCGGGGATGAATTGCTGCAACTCGTCGCCGCGCGCCTTCGCGCCGCCGTCCGCGCCGGGGATCTGATCTGCAGGGCGGGCGGCGACGAATTCGCACTGGTGGCTCCCCTCGAATCCTCCGGCCACGCCGAACCGCTGAGCGAGCCCGCCCAGTTGGCGAGGCGTATTGCCGGAGCCTTCGAGGATGTCTTCAAACTGGCTGAAGGCACCGCAATTCAGATCGGCGCGAGCGTCGGGATCGCGCTGGCGCAGCCCGGGAGCATGGAGGTCAGCGCGCTCATGTACAGGGCCGACGTCGCCCTGTCGCGTGCGAAGGCGGAAGGCCGCAACTGTTTCCGCTTCTTCGAGCCGGGCATGGATGCGGAAGTCAGATCGCGCGCCCTGCTCGAAGGCGAACTGCGCCAAGCCATCGCGAACGATGCGATCGCGGCGCATTTCCAGCCGCTCGTGGAACTCGCGACGGGCCGCATGATCGGGGTCGAGATGCTGGCACGCTGGTCCCATCCCGAGCACGGCATGGTATCCCCGGCCGAATTCAT
>CAXSEU010000459.1:0-2796 GCA_964236485.1 uncultured Lichenihabitans sp.
GTTTGGTGTATGTGTCGCCACGCATCGGACGCGCCGTGAGCCGCGCTGTAGGCGAACCCTACAAGGACAGAATTCTTGGCCTGCCGCCGTTCCTGAGCGGCGAACAAGCCGCAGGGGCCGTTACGGCCGCCGACGTGCGCAGCGGGTTTCGGCTTACCGCGCATTTCCTGAGGCGGGATGTCTTCCAGCCGCGCGGCTTGGCCCTGCCGGAAGCTCGGCGCGCCTACCTGGTCAAGGTATTCCCGGAAGCCACCTGACCGGCGACTTCACGACAGACGGGCAGGAACGTCGTACGGCTCAAGCCGTAACCTTGATCGAGCGAAACCTCGGCAATCGGGCAAGCGTCCGACCCGGCGGCGGCAGCGCCCGCGGCGTTCGGCAGATTGAGAAACGCCACGGCGACGAGCGTCATAAGGACAAAGAAAATCCCGGAGGAGAAGCCGAATACGACGGTGCGGGACATTGAGTTGGGGTCTTTTGAAACGGAGGACATCGACGTCTGCACCTTTTCGCCGAATCACGGTTGAACCGGCGTTGATCTGTTGACGTGCCGAAGGGCCTGCTAGGCCTGGAAACGAGGATTTGCTAGTGCCGCAGGGCAACAGTCAGTCGCGAGTAGAACGCTTGTTTCCCCATCCGGTTCCTGCGATGTCCTAGGCCCGCATCGATAATCCACGCCGAGGTCCCGCGGCTGGTTAACGCCACGGAAAACGCTCCCCCATGCCGAAGTCGCCTGCGCCCCCGCCCCCGCGCGGGCCTGAAGCCATCCTGGTTCCGCTGCGTGAAGCGCTCGAGGAGCGCTACCTCGCCTATGCGCTCTCCACCATCATGGGCCGGGCCCTCCCTGACGCGCGTGACGGTCTGAAGCCGGTGCATCGCCGTATCCTCTACGGCATGCAGATCCTGAAGCTGGATCCCGCAACGGCGTTCAAGAAATGCGCCAAGATCGTCGGGGATGTGATGGGCGACTTCCACCCCCATGGCGACCAGGCCATCTACGACGCGCTGGTGCGCCTCGCACAGGATTTCTCGTCCCGTTACCCCCTGGTCGACGGACAGGGCAATTTCGGCAACATCGACGGCGATCCGGCGGCGGCCTACCGCTACACCGAGGCACGCTTGACCGAGGTCGCCAAACTCCTGCTCGAGGGGATCGACCAGGACACCGTGGACCTGCGGGACAATTACTCGGGCGAAAAGCAGGAGCCGGTCGTCCTGCCGGCCGCCTTCCCGAACCTCCTCGCCAACGGGGCACAGGGAATCGCGGTCGGCATGGCGACCTCGATCCCACCGCACAACGCCGCCGAGCTTTGCGACGCCGCCCTGCACCTCATCGCCCATCCGACGGCGGGGAGCGCCGACCTGTTGCAGTTCGTGAAAGGCCCGGACTTCCCGACCGGCGGCATCATGGTCGACGACGGCGCGACCGTCGCCGAGAACTACCGCACGGGGCGCGGCAGTTTCCGCCTCCGCGCCCGTTGGGACAAGGAGGAGGGCGAGCGCGGCGCCTGGACGATCGTCGTCACCGAAATCCCCTACGGCGTGCAGAAGTCACGACTGATCGAGCACCTCGCCGAGGTCGTGACCGAGAAGAAAACGCCGCTGATCGCCGATGTGCGCGACGAATCGACCGAGGACGTGCGGGTCGTCATCGAGCCGAGGTCGCGCGGCGTCGATCCGCGCGTGCTGATGGAGCACCTGTTTCGGCTGACCGAACTCGAAGCGCGAATACCGTTGAACCTCAACGTTCTCGTGGACGGCGTCGTCCCGCGGGTGGTGGGGCTGGCCGAGGCGCTGACGCAATGGATCGACCACCGTCGCGCCGTCCTGCTGCGCCGCTCGCGCCACAGGCTCGCGGAGATCGACCGGCGGCTCGAAGTCCTCGCCGGCATGCTGATCGTGTTCCTGAACCTCGATGAGGTGATCCGCATCATCCGTGAGGAAGACGAGCCGAAGGCCTCGCTTCGAGCCGCGTTCGGCCTCAGCGACATGCAGGCCGACTACATCCTCGACACGCGGCTGCGCAGTCTGCGCCGGCTCGAGGAGATGCAGCTCCGCAAGGAGCATGATGCCTTGGACAAGGAGCGCGAAGGCCTCCTGGCGCTGCTCGACAGCGAAGCCGCGCAGTGGAAGGCCGTGTCGGCGCAGATCCGCGAGGTGAGGCGGAAGTACGGTCCCGCGACGGCGCTCGGCAAGCGGCGCACCACCTTCGAGACCGCCCCGGAGTTCGATGCCTCGGCGCCCGCTCAAGCCATGATCGAACGCGAGCCCGTGACCGTCGTCGTATCCGAGAAGGGGTGGATCCGGGCCCTGAAGGGGCAGGTCGCGGACAAATCCACCCTCACCTTCAAGGCGGACGACCGGCTGTCGATCTCCTTCTTCAGCGAGACCACCGCGCGTATCGTGGTGCTGTCGACAGATGGTCGTGTCTATACGCTCGATGTCGGCAAGCTGCCGACGGGTCGCGGGTTCGGCGAGCCGCTGCGCCTCATGGCCGAGCTTGCGCAGGGCGAGGAGGTCGTGACCGTGCTCCCGTTCGAGGAGGGCGGGCGGGTGCTGGTCGCCTCGAACGACGGGCGCGGCTTCGTGGTCGCCATGAACGATCTCGTGGTCGGAACCCGAAAAGGCAGGTCACTGATCGTCCCGACGGCGCCCGCGAAGGCCAAGCTGATGGTCCCGGTCAAGGGAGACCATGTCGCCATCGTCAGCAACGATCGACATTTCCTGGTGTTTCCACTGGCTCAGGTGCCGGAGATGGCGCGCGGCAAGGGCGTGATGTTGCAGCGCTCGCCGACC
>CAXSEU010000460.1:0-2788 GCA_964236485.1 uncultured Lichenihabitans sp.
GAGGGCTCGGACGACATAGCTGAAGTCCCCGAGCTTGTCGGTGTCGTCCGCGCCGTAGAGGTAGCTCGATGGCGACAACCGCACGCCGACGCGATCGGCGCTCCAGGCCCCGATCATCGCTTCGGTGGTTTCGATCATCAGCCGCGCCCGATTGGCGATCGGTCCGCCGTAGGCGTCCGTGCGCTTGTTGCTGCCGTCCTGCAGGAACTGGTCCTGCAGGTAACCGTTGGCGCCGTGCAACTCGACACCGTCGAACCCGGCCCGCCGGGCATTGCGGGTCGCCTCGGCGAAGCTCCGCACGATCGGGGCGATTTCCTCTATCCCGAGTTCGCGTGGCACGGGAAAATCGACCCGTCCGCTGGGCAGGAAGAAGTCTCCGGAGGCGGGAACCGGGGAGGGACCGACGGGCAGCACCCCGCCGCGCATGTCCGGGTGAGCGACCCGGCCGCAGTGCCAGATCTGGCAATAGATCCGCCCACCCGCCGCGTGGACCGCGTCGGTCACGCTGCGCCATCCCGCGATCTGGTCCTCGCGATGCAGACCGGGACAGCGGATGATGCCATGGCCTTCGTCGGACACCTGCGTGCATTCGGTCACGATCAAACCCGAGGAGGCGCGCTGGACGTAGTAGTCTCGCATCAGGTCCGTGGGCACGCCAGCCTCGCTGGCCCGGGTGCGTGTCATCGCGGACATCAAGATGCGGTTGGGCAGCTCGAGGCCCCGAAGCGCGTAGGGTGTGAAAAGGTCGGCCATCTCGATCTACTCCGCGGTCTCGTGGGGAGCAGCGGCGCGTCGGTGGACCGCGGAGGCCGCTGCGCGACCTAAGCCACCGCTCCGGTCCTGCAGGCGTTTATCCAACGAACGGACCGCCGATGTCTGCATCGCCGTCGCCGCATCGACGAAAACGAAGTCACGATGGACACAATCGGTGCGCCTGGGTGATTTACGAGGGCTGGACGGTCGTGGTCGCGAGGGCCGCGGAGATCGCGGACCCTGCGTGGCGCACCCGGTCCCCGAAGGCGCTCACCGGATCCCGTCTCGGACGGTTCGCGCGAGAAGATCGCCGAGCGCCTTGATCAGGACCGGCATGTCGGACGGCTTCGGATGCGCCGGGACGTCAGGATAGTGCTGCTTGACGAAACCGTCGTTGCCCGTGACGAACAGGAAAGGGATCTTGCGGGCGATCAAGGCATCGGCAACATCGAACGACGCCTCGCCGCGAAGGTGGACGTTGATGAGGGCCGCATCGAACCGTTGCGATGATCGAAGAACCTCCAGCGCGCCGCTCACGCTCGGCACCGGGCCGAACGGCACCGCGCCGATCTCTTCCAGGTCGTCGATCATCTCCATGGCCAGCAGCACCTCATCCTCGATGACCAGGATACGGCGTCCGACGAGCGCCTCATGCCGTTCGACTTTCACCACCATCGCGAAAAATCCCTGAGGTGGCGCGAGAGCGCCCCCGAGGCCGTCCATACCGCTCCAGGGTCGTCCGAGTGCTTCGGTCGTTCTGGATTCCCGCCGCATCCGGGATGACCCAGCCTATGCATCGTCGCACCACCGTGGTCGATCGTCCCGTTGGACGCCAAGGCTCGCCTCGGTGCTCCCGAGATCCGTCAAGTGCGTTCTGAGTCGATCACGACCCTTGCTGCCGTGGTAATGCGCAAGAGCGTCCTCGTCATCACGTGAACTCTCCATCGACGCAATCGGACCCGCCTTCGACATGAAGGATCGGCAACCGAGGTGTGGCTCTCCAGGTGCCAGCCTCGCACATTACGGCAAGTAATACGGTGAAAGGTCGGACATGATAGGCTCGCCAATGGCTAAGTGACGTTCGGTAGACTGGCGCCTCCTGCGGTCGATAGTCCGATCCATCATCCGGAATGCTGATACATTCGATGGGGTTTTGCGAGACAAACAAAGTGTTTTGGAGGGGTGGCACGTCCAACCTATGTTACCGCATGGTACTGCCGCTGGCTGTAACTCGCGGGAAGGACTGTATCGGCCGTGCATAGATCCTCCCCGGCATCGCCCCGCAAGCGTGATCGCCCGCAGGGATGGCCCTCGGCAGGCCGTCGCTGGTTACTGGCGCGCGAGCCCATCCGCCGCACTTCGCGTCGACTTCGCCGCGTCCGACAACTCCTCCGTCCCGAGAACACGGAACGCCACCATGCCCGACTTCCGGCCGACGTTCAGCAAGAAGGGTGCAGAAGTGCCCGATTCGGTTGAACAACGTGTCGTTCGGCTGTTCGATGGGGCGGTGCGTGCGATGCATCATTCCGCGCAATGGGGCTCGGTGCGGGCCGAACTGACCACGTTCAAGACGGGGGAACCGGCGCGCAACGAATTGCTTCTCGGCAACCATGTCCTGATCGGCGGCGTCGAGGGTGATCTGCGGAGCGTGGAAATAACGGCCGATGGGGCCGCTCCCTGGAAAGGCCCGAAAGCCGTCGGGTCCGCGGGTTTCTACCCCGCCGGCCGACGCATGAGGAGCCATGTGTCCGCGAGCGACACCACGATCCTCACCCTGTTCATCGAGCCGGAGGCTACCAGGGAGCTGTTGGACGACAGCAGGAGCCTCGATTGGCAGACCCGGGCCAGCGCGGAAGATCCATTCGTCTCGGCGGCCGTGCAGCGGCTCGCGGCAGCCATGCGGCAGGATTCCGATTCCCTCGCCGCCCTCACGGCGGAGACATTGGCGACCAGCCTTCACCTGCACGCCGTGAGCCGCTTCTCGGATCGGCGATTCGCGCCGGAGGCGGGTCCGGAAGGCCTCGGGCGGGTGCTC
>CAXSEU010000461.1:0-344 GCA_964236485.1 uncultured Lichenihabitans sp.
GTTTGTTGTTTTGGGTTGGTTTTCTGTTGATCAGCGCGAAGGCCTGCGCGAGGTCGTCGCCGCCGGTGCGCATCGTGGCGCTTCCCCAAAGGTCGAGCACGAGGCTGCGGGGCCAGTCGCCATGGTCCTGGGCGTAGCGGGTCAGAAGTTCAGCGGCGGTCCGGCTGCCGATCTCGTAGGCCGTGCGGGTCGGCACGGCGCGCGGATCGACCGCATAGAGGTTGCGGCCGGTCGGCAGGACATCGGCGCGTCCCCGCGCGGGCGACCCCGATGGGCCTGGCGGCACGAACCGCCGGCCAGCCCCTTGAGGAGGCCCTCGAGGTCGGGCTTTTCCCCGGGCGGGC
>CAXSEU010000461.1:354-2785 GCA_964236485.1 uncultured Lichenihabitans sp.
CCTTCGAGTTCGGCTTTTCCGCAGGCGGCGCGCGGCTCTTCTTCCCCGGGGAGAGCGCCACCGAACACATGCAAGCCGTCGCCGATCCGCGCCTCCTTGAGATCGCAGAGCCAAGCGTCGAGTCGCACCAGCGCATCCTGAGGGTCGGCTTCCGCTTCGATGCCGCACTCCTGCGACAGGCTCGCCTCGCCAGCCTTCTCCAGGATGGCTTCGGCCAGGAGACGCGCGCGGCGACGGTCGAGACCCTCGGCCTCGGCATATTCCTCGAACAAGGCTTCGAGTTCCGCCGTAACCCCATGGGTTCCAGCTTCGACGAGCGGCGGCGTCAGGTGGCCGATCGTGACGGCGGCCGAACGGCGCTTGGCTTGTGCGGCCTCGCCGGGGTTGTTGACGATGAAGGGATAGATCAGCGGCACGGCGCCCAGCACGGCCTGCGGCGCGCAAGCGGGACTCAAGGCCAGGGCCTTTCCGGGCAGCCATTCCAGTGTTCCATGCGTCCCGAGATGGATGGCGGCGTGGATGCGCTCATGCTCCCGCAACCAGAGATAGAACGCCACGAACCCGTGCCGCGGCGGCAACGTCGCGGCATGATAGTCGGCGCGTCGATCGGCCGTGCGGCCACGATCCGGCTGGATCGCGATCACGAGGTTGCCGGTCCGCACGATCCTGAACGTGAAAGCCGCGCCGCGCAGGGCCGGGTCCGAAGCGGGATCGCCCCAGGCATCGCGGACCGATCTCACGAAATCCGCCGGCAAGCCGCCGAGGCCTCCCTCGTAGTCGGTGAGCGACAGGACGGCCTGGGGCTCGCCCTCGGTCAGTTGTCGCATGAGGTCGGCGGCGTTGGGCAACGTGCCGGCCGAGAAGCCCTCCCGCCGCAGCCGATCGACGATGCCGTGGAGGCTCGCGGGCGTGTCAAGGCCCACCGCATAGGCGCCCCGCCCCGCCTTGCCGGGGTAGTCCGAGAGCACGCAGGCGATGCGGCGTTCGGCGCGCGGCGTGCGGCGCAGACGCGTCCAGGCCTGCGCCAAATCGGCCGCATGGGCGACGCCGGCCTCGTCCGGACGGTGCGAGAGCGGTGTGAATTCGAACGCCGCGAGCATTTCGCCGTGCCGCTTGAACGAGATCGCCCCGGCCAAGATGCGGCCGTCGGTCTCGGGCAGCACGACGTTCATGGCGAGGTCGGTGGCGGAAAGGCCCCGGCTCGATGCTTCCCAGTTCTCCCGGGTGGCGCCAACCTGCACGACCTGGAACACCGGCACGTCGGCCGCGTCGAGCACGCCGCCTCGGTCTTCACGTCGGGCCGAAAAGGCGGTGGTGGTGAGGATGACGTCGGGCGGATGCGCCGCGATGATCCGCGCCAAGGTGCTCGCGGAGGCATCGTCCTTGAGGCTCGATACATAGGCGGCGGCGACGCGAAAGCCTCGCGCCCGCAGCGCATCGGCCAAGGCTGCGACGGGCGCCGTGTCGCCGACCATTAGGGCCGATCGGTAGAACACGATAAGCGCGTGGGCCGCATCGTCGGGACCAGGTCGGCACAGCGATGGGGCGAAACCGGCGGCTAAAAGGGGCCGGGGCTCAAGCCAAGTGACGGCGCAACCGAGCCTGGCGCCGCAGAACCGCAGCACCTGGTCGAGGTTCTCCGCGCCGCCCTCCCGAAACCAGCCCCAGAGGCGCCGCAGGTCTTCTGCCGGCAGCGTCGAGGCTTCGTCGAGCCGGCGGTCCTCGCGCTCGCATCCGGGAACCACGGCGAGATGGAACTTCCGCCGCCGCGCCGCGATGGCAAGCTGTTCGACACCGTAGCGCCAGTAGTCGAGCCCGCCGAGGACCCGGACAAGCACGAACCCGGCCCGGCTGGCCACCTCGTCGACGTAAAGGTCGACCGAGAACGGGTGCTTCAGCCGGTTGAGATTGGCAAGGCGCAAGCTCGGCCAATCCGCGGCGCATTCCGTTCTGGAGCCCGACGCGTGGGCGGCCGCCACGGCCGCCAAGTCCCCATCCGAGAACGACAGCATGACGAGGTCGGCCGGGCTCTGCCCGAGATCCTGCGCCAGGACGTCGTCGTCCAGGGATCGCGCGTCGCTCGGCAACAGGTGCAAGCGCGTGGTCCGTCAGTTCCCGACCGCGGCCGCGACGGCGGCCTGATCGATGCCCTTTTCTCCGATGACCACGAGCCGGCCGAAGCGCTCTTCGCCCGGTGCCCAGGCGCGATCGAACTGGTGACGGAACCGGGAACCGACGCCTTGCACCAGCAACCGCATGGGTTTGGCGCGAACCGCGAGGAAACCCTTCATGCGCAGTACCCCGTGACGACCCGCCACGGCCGCGAGAGGCGGGACCGGGTGAACCGCGAGTCGCTCGACGAACTCGACCGGTCGGCCGGCGTCCCGGTCGTCCCCGCCGTGGACCCGTCGGTGGCGAATGCTCGTCCTTG
>CAXSEU010000462.1:0-2737 GCA_964236485.1 uncultured Lichenihabitans sp.
AACGGATCGGGCGACGCTGGCCCCCGGGTGCGACCGGAGGCTTGCGGCGTCATCGGTCGTTCCATGATATGGTTGGGCCTCGAGCGGCGGAAACCGGCGAGCGCCCCGCATCCGACCGTTCGGATGTGGGCCCAAGTGAGGATCGCGTCTCGGGGCTAAGGGCCCGGGCGCCAGACGGATGAGAGTGTATCGCGATGGATAAAGTGCCTATGACCGCACCCGGGCATGCAGCGCTCGAAGCGGAACTGAAGGTGCGCCAGCAAGAGGAACGCCCGCGCATCATCCAGGCGATCTCGGAAGCGCGGTCGCATGGCGACCTGTCCGAAAACGCGGAATATCATGCCGCCAAGGAAGCACAGTCCCTGAACGAGGGTCGGATCGCGGAACTCGAGGATCGCTTGTCCCGCGCCGAGGTAATCGACGTTTCGAAGCTCTCCGGCGACACGATCAAGTTCGGCGCGACGGTGACGCTGATCGATGAGGATACCGAAGAGCGGAAGGTTTTCCAGATCGTCGGCGAAAGTGAAGCCGATGTGAAGAAGGGCAAGGTCTCGATCTCTTCGCCGACCGGGCGTGCGCTGATCAGCAAGAAGGCTGGCGACACCGTCGAGGTCAACACGCCGGGCGGCGGCAAGAGCTACGAAGTCTTGAAGGTGGTCTTCCAGTAGACCGACGCAGTAGCGTGGTCCGGCCAGCTCCGGAGGAGGCATCATGACCCGGCGAGTCCTCTCGCGCCGCACCCTGGTGTCGGCGAGCATCGCCGCCCTGCTGCTTCCGAGGTCGCCGGCGAGGGCGTGGCAGCCGGACGAGGCCGATCCCGCCACCTTGCGGTTCCGACGCATCGTGGTGGACGCCTCCCGGGTCACCCGATTTGGGAGCGCCGCCCTGGCGGCGTTGATCGAGCGGCAGCTCGGGATCGATGCGGCCAGAGTGTTCACCGATCGCCTGGTGCCGGCGGATTCGCACGCGCCCCAACTCGTCATCCGCATCGATTCGCTGCAGCTCGCGTCCTACGTCGGCAGCCGCGGACCTCACCGGGGTTCGACCGACACGGATTACCTCGAAGGAGCCGGCCTCGTGGTTGCGGGCGGGCGCGTCCTGTCGACCACGCCGATCCTGTCGGCCCTCGATGCGTCCTATAGCGGGGCCTGGTATCTGCCGACCATCGACGAACGGCGGGTGGCATCGATCAGCTATCACTTCGCCTCCTGGCTTCGGCGCCAGATGGGCCTTTGATGCCTTGACCTCGCATCGCCTGCCGCCGGGAACGACGGCCTGGCTCATCACCGACGGCAAGATCGGCGATGAGGTTCAGTGCCTCGGCATTGCGGACGAACTCGGTCTCGAGCCGGATAGGCGGCTCGTACGTCCCCGCCCCCCCTGGTCCTGGGTGACGCCCTGGGGGCCCGTGGATCCGAACGAGGCGCCGCGCCGGCCCCGCAGCCCGATCGCGCCGCCGTACCCCGACGTCGCCATCGCGGCCGGGCGGCGGACCGTGCCCTATCTCCGGCAGGTCAAGCGGGCCTCCGCCGGGCGGACCTTCACGATCTTCGTCAAGGACCCTTACACGAGGCTCGGAACCGCTGACGTCATCTGGATTCCGGAACACGACAAGCTCCGCGGCCGCAACGTCATTGTCACCTTGACGCCGGCACATCGGCTCCGTCCGGCGGTATTCGCGCGAGCGCGTGCGGAGCCGGACCCTTGGCTCCTTGCTCTTCCGCATCCGCGCGTCGCGATGATCCTGGGGGGCAATGGCGTCAACCACAGGTTCGAGCCTCTGGACATCGACCGTCTGGCCGGCATCGCGGCCGAGATTGCAGCCTCGGAGGCGGGCGTGATGGTGACCCCCTCCCGTCGCACGCCGCCGGAGGCCGTGAAGGCCATAGTGACGGCGCTGGAGACGCCGTTACGAGAAGGCCGGGCCTTCGTCTGGGATGGACGAGGCACCAATCCCTATCCGCAGATCCTCGCACACGCGGCCGCCATCGTGGTGACGGGCGACAGCGCCAACATGGTCGGCGAAGCCGCTGCCACGGGAGCGCCCGTGCATGTTTACGAGCCCTCGGGCGGACACCCCAAGGTGACCCGCTACCTCGACCGGCTGACCGAGGAGGGGGCGACCCGCCGCTGGACCGGAAAGCTCCGGGCGACGCAGCCGAGCCGCTGAGCGTCGGCGCGGTTCGGCTTCACGCCCCCCTTTCCGCCCGCACGTGAACGCGTTCGAGGCGGACATTGTGCGGCAGTTGCGCCGCGAGGCGGTCCATCGCGGCTTCGATCGCGGGGACGCGCTCGGGTCCCGTGGCATAGAAGGTCACGGTCCCGTCGGCCGCGGACGTG
Source organism: uncultured Lichenihabitans sp. (assembly GCA_964236485.1). Classification (GTDB taxonomy): domain Bacteria; phylum Pseudomonadota; class Alphaproteobacteria; order Rhizobiales; family Beijerinckiaceae; genus Lichenihabitans. Next base: position 2,341 of record CAXSEU010000462.1, read on the forward strand.
AGTTCCGATCCGAGGATCAGGTGCCCGACGGGAGTCCAATTGGGGGGACGGGCCGGGAACCACCGGTCGTAGATCATGGCGAGGCCGACGTCGTGCCGAGTCACGAGGGTGTTCATCCACTGTGTCGTTGGATCGTTCAGGCGCGCCGTGCGGGCCTCTTCGGAACCGAGACCCCAGAGGTCGAGGACCGCGTGTGGGTTGCCGTAGGAGACCCAGCCGAGATCGTTGACCGCCACGGGCGCTCCGTAGAACTCCGCCGCCATCCTGTGCATCTGATACTGCTGTTCGTAGATGTTGCGCGCTGTGAGGTCGGCGCGCAGCGAATGCCAGGCATTGTCGAAGCAAGCGGCCGCGAGCCCGCCGAGGAAGCACACCCGCGCGATCCGGCTGGCCGACC
>CAXSEU010000463.1:0-2732 GCA_964236485.1 uncultured Lichenihabitans sp.
TGACGCGCAACCGGGAGCCGGACCTTCGATATATCGAGCAGACCGCGCATGCCATCGCGGCCCGCCTCAGGCCCGGCCAGCTCATCGTGCTGGAATCGACGACCTGGCCCGGGACGACCGAGGAGGTCGTCATGCCGATCCTGGAACGCACGGGCCTGAAGAGCGGCCGCGACTTCTTCCTGGCCTTTTCGCCCGAGCGCGAGGATCCCGGCAACGTCGATTTCAAGACGTCGACCATCCCCAAGATCGTCGGCGGCCACGGCCCGGACGCACTGCGCCTGGCCGAGGCGCTCTACGGTGCCTTGGTGGTTCGCACCGTGCCAGTGTCCTCGACAAGGACCGCCGAGGCCGTCAAGCTGACGGAGAACATCTTCCGGTCCGTCAACATCGCCTTGGCCAACGAACTCAAGGTCATCTACCAGAAGATGGGGATCGACGTCTGGGAGGTGGTCGACGCCGCCAAGACCAAGCCTTTCGGATATATGCCTTTCTATCCCGGCCCGGGTCTGGGGGGACATTGCATCCCCATCGATCCCTTCTACCTGACCTGGAAGGCTCGTGAGTTCGATGTGACGACCAAGTTCATCGAGCTCGCGGGGCAGATCAATACGGCCATGCCCTATTACGTCGTCGACCGTTTGGCCGAGGCTCTCGACAGGTCCGCCGGCCGAGGCCTGCGCGGCTCCCGCGTGCTCGTCCTCGGCCTCGCCTACAAGAAGAACATCGACGACTTGCGCGAAAGCCCCTCGCTCGTGCTGATCGAAATGCTGGAAGGCCGGCTTGCCGAGGTGGATTACTACGACCCGTTCATCCCCGAGATCCCCTCGACCCGCGAGCATAAGGCGCTGGCGGGTCGCCGTTCCATACAGCTGACCGAGGACGCGCTATCGAGCTACGACGCCGTGCTGATCGCCACCGATCATGATGCCGTGGACTACCGGCTCGTCGCGCGAGCCGCCAGGCTCGTGGTGGATACGCGCAACGCGTGCTCTCGGGCGGGCGTCGCCGGCGGCAATGTCGTGAAAGCGTGAAAGGCGTCGACGCTTCGCGCCCAACGAGGTCCGCATGAAGAAGTTCGCCCTGATCGGCGCGGCGGGTTACATCGCGCCTCGGCACATGAAGGCCATCAAGGAAGTCGGCGGTGACCTCCTCGTCGCCTTCGATCCGAACGATTCCGTCGGGATCATCGACGGCAGCTTCCCCGAGGCCCACTTCTTCACCGAGTTCGAGCGCTTCGATCGCCATATCGACAAGCTTCGCCGACGCGGCACCACGCTCGATTACGTCAGCATCTGCTCGCCCAACTACCTTCACGACGCGCATGTGCGATTCGCGCTTCGTTCCGGCTCCCATGCCATCTGCGAGAAGCCCCTGGTCCTCAATCCGTGGAACATCGACGGCCTGCAGGAGCTGGAACAGGAGACCGGACGCAGGGTGTCGACCATCCTCCAACTGCGGCTCCACCCTGCCATCCAGGCTCTGCGGGAACGGGTGCGAGCCTCGAGGCGCCGGCACGACGTCGACCTGACCTACATCACGTCGCGTGGCCGCTGGTATCATGCCTCGTGGAAGGGCGATGAGGCGAAATCGGGCGGGGTGACGACCAACATCGGCGTGCATTTCTTCGATATGCTCCACTTCGTGTTCGGTGACTTGCTGTCGCAGACCTGCACGCTGCGCGATGGGCGACGAGCGTCCGGCACGCTGAACTACGAGAAGGCGGACGTTCGCTGGTTCCTGTCGGTCGACAGGGGTGACCTGCCCCCCGAGGTGAGGGAGCGCAAGACCACGTTCCGGGCCGTGACGGTGGACGGGGAAGACATCGAATTCTCCGAAGGCTTCACCGACCTCCATACGCGGAGCTACGAGGAAATCCTGGCCGGCCGGAGCTTCGGGCTCGCCGACGTTCGCCCCTGCGTCAGCGTCGTGTCGGAGTTCCGCGCCCTCCCGGTGGTGTCGGACGGGCCGCGACACCCCTTTGTCCAGCATATTCCGGGCCCTCTCGCGTGACGGCGGCGCCGGACGGCATGAGGGACGACCCGCGCTTTCCCGGGGCCCTGATCCACGAGTCGGCCTATGTCGATCCCGGCGCGAGCGTCGGGACCGGCACGCGCATCTGGCACTTCGTTCACGTCCTCGGAGAGGTCGAGATCGGCCAGGATTGCGTGCTCGGGCAGAACGTCATGGTCGGCCCGAGGGTCAAGGTCGGGCGCGGCTGCAAGATCCAGAACAACGTCGCGCTCTACGAGGGCGTGCAACTCGACGATGACGTCTTCTGCGGCCCATCCTGTGTCTTCACCAATGTCAACAACCCGCGCGCCTTCTTGAACCGCAAGGCGGAATTCAGGCCGACGCGGGTGGGACGCGGCGCCAGCATCGGGGCCAATGCGACGATCGTGTGCGGGCATGGCATCGGCGCCTATGCCTTCGTGGGCGCGGGGGCCGTGGTGGCCCGCGACGTCCCGGCCTTCGCGCTGGTGGTCGGCGTCCCGGCCCGGCAGATCGGGTGGGTGAGCCGCGCGGGCGAGCGCCTGGGTGAAGATCTCGTCTGCCCGCTGGAGGGCCGGCATTACGCGTTACGGCCCGGTCACGGGCTCGAAGAGATCGGCGCATAAGCATGGAACCGATCGAGTTCGTCGACCTGAAGGCTCAGCGCCGTCGTCTTGGCCCCAGTCTCGATGCCGCCGTTCTGGGCGCGATCGATGAGGCGCGCTTCATTCTCGGTCCGCAGG
>CAXSEU010000464.1:0-2728 GCA_964236485.1 uncultured Lichenihabitans sp.
ATTTATTTGTTTTTGAGCCTCGCGGCGGTCGTCATCTGGCTCGCCAAGGTCGGACTTTTGGACGTGGCTCCGCCGGGCGACGCTGCGCTGCCATGAGCTTCGACCACATTTTCCGCGACGTTCGCATCGCCGGGGACGAGGACCGGCGGGTTGATATCGGCGTCCTGGCGGGCAGGTTCGCGGCGGTTGGGACGAGCCTCGAAGCCGATGGCCCGGAGACCCGGCTCGACGGCAGGCTGGTGCTGTCCGGGTTCGTGGAGACCCATATCCACCTCGACAAATCGCGCATCATGGACCGCCGGCGGGTGTGGCGGGGGCACGCTGGCCGATGCGGTCGCCGCCGTGGCAGGTCTTCGACATGGTCTCGGTCAAGGCTGCCCGGCTGATGCGTCTCGCCTCCTATACCCTCGCCCCCGGCCTCTGCGCCGACTTCATCGTGCTGGATTGCGCCTCGCGGGCCGCGGCCGTTGCGGAGATCGCCCCGCCCCCGATGGGCTTCCGCGCCGGCCGGCAGGTGTTCGAGCGCCCTGCGCCAAAACTGCTCGGGCCGTGACGCCGGGCTTCAGCGAGGCGCGGCATCAACTAAGTATCCCACTATGATACAACAACTTGTGGGTTGTCTCACTCTCTAATACAGATACACCCGGAGAGAGGCGGCGATGACGATCCGCAGCTTCAAAGACAAGGTTACAGAAGCTGTGTTCAACGGAAAGTGCCCGAAGGGTTTTCCGTCAGGACCTCTTCAGGGTGGCTCGCTGAAAGCTTCGCGCGATCGACTTTGCCGCCAACCTCGACGACTTGAAAGCCCCTCCTGGCAATCAGCTGGAAGCCTTGAAGGACGACCGCCGAGGCCAGCACTCGATCCGGGTCAATGACCAATTCCGTATTTGCTTCGTGTGGACCAAGCAGGCCGCCGAGGCCGTAGAATTTATCGATTATCACTGAGGAGCAGCGCGTGACCGACACCCCTGAAATCGTCGCCACTCTTCCCCCTCTCCACCCTGGCGAAATTCTGCGGGAGGAGTTCCTCGCGGCGCTCGGCCTATCGGCCGGGAGCCTGGCGAAGGCCTGCGGTGTACCCCGCACCCGCATCGAGCGCATCATCAGCGAAGATGTCGGCATCAGTGGCGATACGGCGATACGGCTCGCCCGTGTCCTCGGAACGACGCCTCAATTCTGGATGAACGCGCAAGCAAGCTACGAACTTGAGATTGCGACGTTGGCGATCGGTGACGCCCTGAACAATCTGCCGACGCTCAACCGCGCAGCCTGAGACCCAGACACTTTTTCGCGGAACAGCGGCAATTGGTGATCACGGAAAATCGATCGGACCCACGAAAGCGCCGACCCGATTTTTTCGCTGCCTGGTGTGTCGAAGAACGCGAGGTCCTCGTTGATCCCAACGAGCTTCCGATACACGTTGATTTGCCAGACCTGCCCGCCAAGCACGATGGTCACGACCTTCGATTGCACGGGTTTCAACCGAACGATCTGCAGCTGAACGCCGGCGTCGGCCGGCAGAAGTGTTTGGGGAGGGTTTTACGTGTCAACGCCGGTCATCCTGGTCGATCCGCTCCCCAGAACACTCGATCTCATCATGGAGCCTTCGGTGCGCCAGCGCCTGGAGCGGCTCGGCCGGATCGTGCTCAGCGAGGACGCGCCGATGCCGGCGGAGGTCGTCGACCGCCATATCGCCGACGCCGCGCTGATCATCGGCCAGACCGACCTGCCGCGCGACAGGCTCGACCGGGCCAAGACCCTGAAGGCGGTGATCAACGTCGAGACCAACCTCCTGCCGAACATCGACTACGCGGCCTGCCAGGAGCGCGGCATCTGGGTGCTGACACCCGGCTCGGCCTTTGCGTCGCCGGTGGCCGAGGCGGCGCTCGGCATGGCGCTCGACCTCGCGCGGGGGATCACGGCCGCCGACCGCGATTTCCGAGCCGGCACGGAGCGCTATGGTCTCGCCGGCAATGCGGAGACGTTTCGCTTCGCCGGCGCCCCGGTCGGCATCATCGGCCTCGGCGACCTCGGCAAGACCTTGCGCGAGCTGATCAGGCCGTTCAAGAATCCGGTGAAGGTCTATGATCCCTGGCTGCCCGACGACCTCGTGGCGAAACTCGATTGCGCGCCGGCGCCGCTCGACGATCTTCTTTCGACGAGCCGCGTCGTCTTCGTCTTCGCCGGCGTCACCAGCGAGAACCAGGCCATGATCGGCGCCCGCGAATTCGCGCTGATGCGGGAGGGCACGGCCTTCCTCCTGATGAGCCGCGCCGCCGTCGTGGATTTTACCGCCATGCTCGACGCGGTGCGCCGCGGCCACATCCGGGCCGCGACGGACGTCTTCCCGGAAGAGCCGGTGGCGCCCGACGATCCCGTGCGCCGCATCCCCGGCCTGTTGCTGTCGGCACATCGGACGGGTGGGACCGTTGATGCCCTCTTCGAGATCGGCCGGCAGACCGTCGCCGACGCCGAGCTCATCATGCGCGGACTGCCGCCGCAGATGTGCCGGCGGGCCGATCCCGCGATCGCGGCCCGCCTGCGATCGAAGCCGGTCTCGGTGACGTAGATGGGCGAGTTCCACACCATCGAGGCGGACGGCATCCGGGTGACGCTCGACCTCAGGGTCGGCCACGTGCGCGAGTTCGTGGTGACGGCGGAAGGCTGCGAGTTCCGGCCGCTCCACACGAACCACGGTCCGAGCCTGCCACCTGGCTTGCGTGGCTCC
>CAXSEU010000465.1:0-2724 GCA_964236485.1 uncultured Lichenihabitans sp.
AGGTGGAGAGCAAGGACAAAACGGCGGCGCGTCCGCGATAGAGGTCCTTGTGCAGCGTATCGAGCGTGGGCTGGTCGCCCGTATAGGAATGGATGGTCGTCATGAAGCCGTGCTCGATGCCGAGGAGTTCGTTCAGCACCATGGCAACGGGCGCCAGGCAGTTGGTGGTGCAGGAACCGTTGGATACCACGAGATGGTCGGCGTTCAGCTTCTCGTGGTTGACCCCGTAGACGACGGTGAGATCCGCCCCGTCGGCCGGCGCCGACACCAGGACGCGCTTGGCGCCGGCGCCAAGATGCGCGGCCGCCTTGTCGCGCGCGGTGAAGATGCCGGTGCATTCCATCGCGACGTCGATGCCGAGTTCGCGATGCGGCAGGGTCGCCGGGTCCTTGATGGCCGTGACCTTGATCGGACCACGGCCGGCGTCGATGGTGTCGCCGCTCACCGTCACAGTGTGCGGGAAACGCCCGTGGACGCTGTCGAACCGCAGGAGATGTGCGTTGGTCTCCACGGGGCCGAGGTCGTTGATGGCCACGACCTCGATGTCCTCGCGGCCGGATTCGACGATGGCGCGAAGGATGTTGCGGCCGATCCGACCGAAACCGTTGATGGCGACCTTCACGGTCATGGCGATTCTCCTCAAGATCCGCGCTTGGGCGTTGCGATGGCCGCCCTCGCGTCGCTGGCGCGGGTGGGCCCGCTTCGAGCCGCCGAAGGCGGCCGCATCCCGCGCTGATGTCACGAAGTTTGTAAAGGGCCTTTGTGGCTGCGCAAAGCCGCTCGCGCGCGCAGAAAGCGGTGGAACGCGCCGTCATAAACGGCAAGTCTGCCCAGCGCTATTTGACCTTGGGAGGTTTCGGCGCCAGGGTTTGAGGCCATGCGGGCTGGCTCGCCGCCGCATGGCCTTCTGGAGCCGCGAAGCCGATCCATGGATGTTCCTGTACGCCTGCGCAACGCCCTGGGCCGCCTCGGCAGCGCCATCGACCAGCTCGAGGCGGCGGCGGCGCGGCGGCAGCAGGGCGATGCGGCGCGCGCCAATCTCGAGGAGGAGCTCGCCGTCATGCAGGACGACAGGGCGCGGCTGGCCATGGAACTCGATTCGGCGCTGGCGCGAGGGCGGAGCCTCGCGGCCGCCACGGGCGAGGTGGCGCGGCGGCTGGAGCGGATCGAAGGCGGCGTGAAAGCCATGATCGAGACTGCCGTGCCCGACGCTCCCGAGCCGGTCTGAACCAGGGATCCAGGATGGCGCAGGTCAATGTTCCGATCGCCGGCCGAACCTACCGGATCGCTTGCAACGATGGTGAGGAAGAGCATCTGCGCGGGCTCGCCTCGCGCCTCGACGGCAAGATCGAGGAACTCCGCGGGGTTTTCGGGGAGATCGGCGACGCCCGCATCACGGTGATGGCCGCCATCACCATGACGGACGAGCTGTCCGAGGCCGAGCGGCGCATCGCGGCGCTGGAGAACGAGATCGAACTCCTGCGCGGTGGCCAGGCCCGCTATGACGCGCAGGCCGCCGCCATGGCGGATGCCGTGGCCGAGACGCTCGACGCCGCCGCCGCGCGGGTCGAGCGGATCGCGCAGGGACTCAACAACCCCGCGAAGGAGTAGCGGCGAGCGGCCTCCTCGTCTCGGCGGGCGAGGCGGCACCTGCACGGCCGTCCGGCACCTTGCAACCCTGCCGGCCGCGCCCGATAAGCATGGCTCGTCTCACGAGGTCCTCGCCCATGTCCCACGTCACTGGCAATGTGTTCATCGCGGTCGCGCTCGGCGCGGTGGTGCTGGTGCTGCTCGCCGGACTCGTGAACATGCTGCGTGGCGGCTCGTCCAACACCTCGCAGCGGCTGATGCGCTGGCGTGTCGGACTGCAGTTCGCGGCGATCGTGGTGGTGATGGTCGTACTCTACTTCAGGGGTCCGTAGGGTGGTCGTCCTCAATCGCATCTACACGCGCACCGGCGACGATGGCACGACGGCGCTCGGCACCGGCGAGCGCCGGAGGAAATCGGATCTCCGGGTCGCGGCCTATGGCACGGTCGACGAGACCAATGCGGCGATCGGCGTGGCGCGGCTCTCGGCCGCCGTCGAGGCACCCGACCTCGACGCCATGCTCGGGCGCATCCAGAACGATCTCTTCGACCTCGGCGCCGATCTCGCGACCCCGCCGATCGCGGACGAACCCGACGGGGAAGCGCTGAGGATCGTGCAGGCGCAGGTGGACCGGGTGGAGCGCGAGATCGACGCGCTCAACGCCTCGCTGCAGCCGTTGCGATCCTTCGTCCTTCCGGGTGGAACCCCGGCTGCAACCGCGCTTCACGTCGCCCGGACCCAGTGCCGGCGGGCCGAACGCCTGATGGTGGACCTCGCGGGCCTGCCGGGCGAGAGCGTCGGGGCGGCGGCGCTCGGCTACGTCAACCGGTTGTCGGACTTCCTCTTCGTTGCGTCGCGCTCCTGCAATGTCTCGCGCGGCGGCGACGTGCTGTGGGTGCCGGGTAAGAACCGGTAGCTGAACGGCTGACGGCGCTGGTTCCATGGCCAAGCCGCCGGAGGGTCCGCTGCCGACCCATCTTGGTCATTCGGAATGTCCGCTTTCTGGCGCTTGAAGTCGAGGTCAACCGGTTTGGTCAGAAGGGTCCATTCTAGCTAAAAATCTGCTTGAAGGGGTTCGACGGCTGACCATCCATCAGTTTCTATGTCTTCCAGAGCGGGGGCAGCGGGAGGAGGG
>CAXSEU010000466.1:0-2722 GCA_964236485.1 uncultured Lichenihabitans sp.
CGTGCGATTCTCCGGCATTGCGCTCGCCCATAACTGCCGCAGCGCGGCGGCGGTCGACGAGACCTTCGCGCGGGCCCTGAAGGCCGGCGCGAAGGTCATGAAGCCGCCCGAAACGGCGTCTTGGGGCGGCTACTCGGGCTATTTCGCCGATCCTGACGGGCACCTGTGGGAGGTCGCGTACAATCCGCATTTCCCGCTGGACGCCGCGGGTTCCTTGCGGCTGTCGGCGTGATCGGGCAGCCATGACGGCCACGAAGAAACCCCTGCCCCGCTGGGCCGACCTCGTGCTGGTTCCGCTGACGAGCGTCGCGGCCGCCTTCGCGGTCGGCGGGCTGGTGGTTGCGGCCATCGGGGTCAATCCCTGGGCGGCGACACGTTCGCTGATCGCGGGAAGCCTCGGCGGCGGTGAGGCGATCGGCTTCACGCTCTATTATGCGACGGACTTCATCTTCACCGGCCTTGCGGTGGCGCTCGCCTTCCAGGCCGGCCTCTTCAACATCGGGGCGGAAGGCCAGGCCTATGTGGCGGGCCTCGGCGCCGCCTTGATCTGCCTGCATGGCGGCGCGCTGCCGCCATGGCTGCTGATCCCGCTCGGCATCGCGGGCGCGGCCGCCGCCGGCGCCTTGTGGGCCTATGTGCCGGGCGTGCTTCAGGCGAGGCGCGGCAGCCACATCGTCATCACCACCATCATGTTCAACTGGCTGGCCTCGGCCCTGATGGGCTATCTCCTGGTGAACGCGCTGCGGGCGCCGGGCTCGATGCAGGCCGAAACCGCGGCCTTCCCGCCCGCCGCCACGATGCCCTCGTTCCACACCGTCCTCGCGGCCTTCGGGATCGACACGGCCGTGACCCCGCTGAACCTGTCCTTCGGGCTGGCCCTCCTCTGCGCGCTCGCGGTCTGGGTCTTCGTCTGGCGCACCCGCACCGGCTACGAGATCCGCACGGTCGGAGCCAATCCCTCGGCGGCGCTCTATGGCGGCATTTCACCAGCCCGCATCACGATCCTCGCCATGGCGCTGTCCGGGGCGCTCGCGGGGGGCGTCGCGGTCAACGAGATCATGGGAGTGCAAAACCGGCTGCTGCTGGATTTTCCGTCGGGCTATGGCTTCGTCGGCATCGCGGTGGCCCTGATGGGGCGCGGCCATCCGTTGGGCGTGGTCCTGGCGAGCCTCTTGTTCGGCGTGCTCTACCAGGGCGGGGCCGAGCTGGCCTTCGACGAGCCCAAGATCACGCGCGACATGATCGTCGTGGTTCAGGGTTTCGTCGTCTTCTTCGCCGGCGCGCTCGAGATGGTCTTCCGCATCGGTCTCGCGCGCGCTTTTTCCATGCGCCCGCGCCTCGGCGCGGCACCCATCATGCTCTCCTCCGACCCGGACGTCACCGAGACCCGGAAGGGCATCCTCTGATGGACGACTTCGCGGCCGCCGCGGCGCTGATCCTCGCCTCGAGCGTCAGGCTCGCCGTGCCGCTGATCCTGGCCTGCATGGCCGGCCTCTGGTCCGAGCGGGCCGGGGTGGTGGATATCGGCCTCGAGGGCAAGATGCTCATTTCGGCTTTCGCCTCCGCGGTCGTCGCCTACGAGACCGGCAACGCCTGGGCCGGCCTCGGTGCCGGTGTCGCGGCCTCCGTCCTGCTCGGGCTGGCGCACGGCTTCGCCTGCATCGACGGCCGTGGCAACCAGATCGTGTCGGGAGCGGCCGTCAACATGATCGCCGCCGGGCTTACGGCGACCGTCGGCAACGCCTGGTTCGGCCAGGGCGGACACACGCCGCAACTGGAGACTCCGAGTTCCCGTTTTGGGGGCATCGTCTGGCCCGGTGCCGCCGAGGCGGGATCGATTCCCGTCCTGGGACCGTTCTACCGGGATCTCCTGTCCGGGAACAACATTCTGACCTATCTGGCGATCCTGGTCGTGCCGCTCAGTGCCTTCGTGCTTTACCGGACGCGATTCGGGTTGCGCCTGCGCGCCACGGGCGAAAATCCCGCCGCCGTCGACACGGCGGGGTTGTCGGTCCGCGGCATCCGCTACGCCGGCGTCCTCATCTGCGGGGTCTTGTGCGGGATCGCCGGCACCTATCTGTCGGTCGCGCAAGCGGCCGGGTTCCAACCCAACATGTCGGCCGGCAAGGGCTTCATCGCCCTCGCGGCCCTGGTGTTTTCCAAATGGCGGCCCTGGCCGGCCTTGGCCACCTGCCTACTGTTCGGGTTTCTCGACGCGGCTGCCATACGGTTGCAGGGCGTCGTCATCGCGGGCTTCGGCGAAGTGCCGGTGCAGGCCATCCAGGCCTTGCCCTACCTCCTGACCGTGATCCTGCTGGCGGGGTTCATCGGCCGTGCCATTCCGCCCCGCGCCTCGGGCGTCCCCTACGTGAAGGAACGATGATGGTGGAAATCGATCGGCTCTTCGAGGCCGCCAAGGCCGTGCAGGCGCGCGCCCACGTGCCCTATTCGCGCTTCCGGGTCGGGGCGGCCCTCGCGACCCCTGCGGGCGATGTCTTCGCCGGGTGCAACGTCGAGAACGCCGCCTATCCGGTGGGCTCCTGCGCCGAAGCCTCCGCAATCTCGGCCATGGTCTCGGCCGGGCAGACGCGGATCGCCGAGATCCTCGTCATCGGTGAGGGCGATGGGCTGGTGACGCCGTGCGGCGGCTGCCGCCAGCGCATCCGCGAGTTCGCCGAGGACGCGACCCCGATCCACATCGCCGGGCCGGGCGGCGTCCGTT
>CAXSEU010000467.1:0-2721 GCA_964236485.1 uncultured Lichenihabitans sp.
GGGCCTGGCCTTCGGCCTCGTCGCAGCCACCATCGGCATGTTCGTCTGGGGTCGTCTGCCTTACGATCTCGTCGCCCTGTCGGCCCTGCTGATCGGCGTCGCGATCGGGATCGTACCCGAGAAGCACGCGTTCGAAGGCTTCTCCGACGAAATCATCATCATCGTGGCGGCGGCGCTCGTCGTCAGCGCCGGCATCGCACGGTCGGGCGTCATCGAGGCCCTCATGCGGCCGATCCTGCCGCGGCTGCGCACGACGGCGATCCAGGTTCCGGTTCTCTCGGGCTGCGTGCTCGCGCTCTCCATGGTGACGAAGAACGTCGGCGCGCTCGCCATCTTCATGCCGATCGCGCTTCAGCTGGCGCGGCGCCACAAGACCTCGCCCTCGTCCCTGCTGATGCCCATGGCGGCCGCCTCGTTGGCCGGCGGGCTCGTGACGCTGGTCGGCACCTCGCCCAACATCATCATCGCCAAGGTGCGAGGCGACATGTTCGGCAAACCCTTCACGATGTTCGACTTCACGCCCGTCGGCCTTAGCATCGCGCTGGTGGCGCTCGCCTTCCTCACGGTGGGTTGGCGTCTGCTGCCGAAACGCCGAGCCGCGTCCTCGATGGACGCCGCCTTCACGATCGAGAGCTACACGGCGGAGGCGGTCCTCAATGCCCATTCGCCGGCGGTGGGACGCACCGTGGCCGAACTCGAAGCCATGCAGGAAGGCGACGTGTCGGTCGCCGGCATCGTGCGCGAGCGCTTCCGCCGCTATGCACCGACGCCCGAATCGCTGCTGCGCGCCGGCGACGTCCTGCTGCTGCGCGGCGAGCCCGAGAGCCTCGATCAGCTGATCGCCCATGCCCGACTGGATCTCGCCACCGGGACCAAGGCCGCCACGGGCCCCGTTTCGGTGGTTGAAGGAGTGGTCACCGAGAACTCGCCCCTGCTCGGCCGCACGCCGAGCCAGATGGAGCTGCAATCGCACTATGGCGTCGGCCTCGTGGCGCTGAGCCGACGCGGCCAGGCCATCCTTCAGCGCCTGTCGACGGTTCGGTTCAGGCTTGGGGACGTGGTGGTGCTTCGCTCGAGTTCACCGGCCCTGCCGGAGACGCTCGGCGAACTTCGGGTGCTGCCGCTGGCGGAGCGTTCGATGTCCCTGGGGCTGAGCCATCGCAGCTGGCTGCCGATCGGTGTCCTGGCCGTGGCCATGGGGCTCGTGGCCTTCCACGTCGTCGGCGTGGCCATCGCCTTCTTCGGCGCGGCCGTCATCCTCCTGCTGCTGCGCACCATGACCATGCAGGAGGCCTACAAGACGGTGGAGTGGCACATCCTGATCCTGCTCGGCGCCCTGATCCCGCTCAGTCACGCGATTCGCGACACCGGAGGCACCGACCTCCTGGCCCGTGGGCTCGAGACCGCCGTCCACAATCTCAGCCCCACCGGCACGCTGGCGGTCGTCCTGATCATCGCGATGGCGGTCACCCCGTTCTTCCACAATGCCCCCACCGTGCTGGTGATGGGGCCGATCGCCGGCAGCCTTGCAACGAAGCTCGGGCTCAACCCCGATCCCTTCCTGATGGCGGTGGCTCTTGGCGCCGGCTGCGATTTCCTCACCCCCATCGGCCATCAGTGCAACACCTTGGTCATGGGGCCGGGCGGCTATCGGTTCGGCGACTACGCGAGGCTGGGTCTGCCCCTCTCGATCATGGTCGTCCTCGCTGGTGTGCCGCTGATCAGCGTCTTTTGGCCGCTGGCCGCGCACGGCCCGTGACGCAAACCCATGGCTGCGGGCCGGCGTTTTCGGCCTGATCCGACCAGGAGGCCGACATGACGAAAATGCCGAAGAAGGGCGACAAGGTGAAATGGGAAACGTCCCAGGGAGAGACCCAGGGCACGGTCGAGAAGATCGTGACCAGCACCACCAAGGTGAAGGGACACACCGCGAAGGCCACAAAGGAAGACCCGCAGGTGATGGTCAAGAGCGACAAGTCCGGCAGGACGGCGATCCACAAACCCGAGGAACTCAAGAAAGCTTGAGGCCGATGGCGACTTGCGTCGGCGCTTATCCGGCGCGGTCCGATCCCCTCGGGCGCCAAACCCATCCTCGAAGCCACTGTAACCGGCGGCCATGAGGAAGGCCACGCTCCCAGCAGGAACACTCAAGCAGGGCGACGGCGTCGTTTTCGGAACGTTCTCGACCGCTGGACGATTGATGGGCGACCGTGCCCGACTGCCGTGGCGGTAGACGAGCCGGACTCCCACGCGAGGATACGGTCGCGCTCGGTGGTTGCCTGACGCCATCCGCCTCGCCCCTCCAACAAGGCAGACGCAAGATGAAGCTCAACGGGAAGGTGGCGGTGGTCACCGGCGCAAGCCAGGGCCTGGGAAAGGCCATCGCGAGCCGGCTCGCGAGCGAAGGGGCGTCGGTCGTGATCGACTATATCGGCGATGCGGCGCCCGCGGAGGCGCTGGTCGCCGAACTGCGTGCCAAAGGCTCGAAGGCGCACGCGTTCCGTGCCGACGTGAGCCGGCCCGAGGAGTGCCGGGCGCTCATGGAGGATGCGATCCGGGCATTTGGAAAGATCGACATCCTGGCCAGCAATGCGGGGATCGAGCATTTCGGCAAGATCGAGGACATCACGGAGGATGACTTCAAGCGGGTATTCTCGGTCAACGTCGGGGGTCAGCTCTTCGCCGCACAGGCGGCGTCGCCTCATCTCCCCTCGGGCGGGC
>CAXSEU010000468.1:0-2705 GCA_964236485.1 uncultured Lichenihabitans sp.
GCTCGCCGTGCTGCTGAGCCCCGCGGTTCGATCCCCCTTTCGAGGAAAGGACACCTGGTCGCGCATCGAACCCTGGCTTCCCGTCTTGGCGGCCATCGCCATCGGCATCGGCTGGATCGCGTTGGGCGCCCGCCCGTCGCAGACGCCCATGCGGCTCGAGGCAGGCGTGTCGATGCCCGAGCAGGTAAAGTCGCTGTTCTTGCATCCGCTGGGTTTCCCCGGCGCGTTGCTGAACAGCCTCGTTCATGACTTGCCGACGGAGCTTGACGAGGCGATCGGGCTTTTGGGATGGAGCGACACGCCGCTTCCCTCCGCCTACTATCCCCTTGCCACTTGCGCGCTGGTGATCGCGGCTGGGCTCGCCCTCGGCCATCGAACGCGAAGAAACGCCGCACCCTGGGGCTTGGTGCTCCTTGCGGCATGCGGTCTCACCTGGGTCGCCGTCTACGGCGCGCTCTACCTGTCCTGGACTCCCGTGGGCGCCGACCACGTCGATGGCGTGCAAGGTCGCTATTTCCTCCCCGCCCTGGCGTTGCTGGCGGTGGCCCTGCCGGCTTTGGGCTCGGCCTTCGGAACAGCCGCCTCAGGGGGGTTCCGGCCGAAGAGCTCCTTCCGGCCGGTCGCCTGGCTGATCCTCTTCGTCCTGGCGGCAGCCGGCGACCTTTGCCTTCCGGGCGTCGTGTTCGCGCGATACTTCGGTTGACCCTTCGCGTCGCCCGGCGGGCGCCGCCGTCACTCGGCCGCGATGGCCAGGGGACGCGAGGGTTCTCGAAGACCGGCACGGTGCAGGTCGTCGTCGGCACCGCCGAAAAGCCGGCCGAACAGGCGGGCCAGGACAACCTGCGCATCGTTCATCAGCACGAAGATGGCCGGCACGAAGACGAGGGACAGCAGCGTCGAGACGATGAGGCCGCCGATCACCGCGATGGCCATGGGTGAGCGGAACTCGCCGCCGATGCCGAACGCCATGGCGCTCGGGACCATGCCGGCCGCCATGGCGATGGTGGTCATCACGATCGGCCGCGCGCGCTTGCGCCCCGCATCGATGATGGCCGCGGCGCGATCGACGCCGTCCTTCATCTCCTCGATGGCGAGGTCGACCAGCATGATGGCGTTCTTGGTGACGACGCCCATCAGCATCAGGATGCCGATCACGACCGGCATCGAGATCGGCTTCTGGAAGATCAGCAGGCCGAGGATCGCCCCCCCGATCGACAACGGCAGGGAGAAGAGGATCGTCAGCGGCTGAAGCACGCTGCCGAAGA
Organism: uncultured Lichenihabitans sp.; assembly: GCA_964236485.1. Taxonomy (GTDB): domain Bacteria; phylum Pseudomonadota; class Alphaproteobacteria; order Rhizobiales; family Beijerinckiaceae; genus Lichenihabitans. Next base: position 1,266 of record CAXSEU010000468.1, read on the forward strand.
GGAGGATCAGCACGGCCAGCACCATCATGAGGCCCGTGCCCATGGCGATCGCGAAGCCGGAGAAGACCTCGTTCATGATCTCGGCATCGCCGACCTGGCTCAAGGTGACACCCGGCGGGAGGGCCTTGGCCGTGGGCAGCGCCATGGCCTGAGCGATCAGTTCGCCCAATGCGTCCGAGCCCTGCGTGTCGGCCTCGATGGCGATGCGCACCGAGCGGTCGTACCGCTCGATGGCGGTCGGCCCGCGGTTGAGAGAGAGGTCGGCCACCGCCTCGAGCGGCACCGCGCCCCCGCTCAGCGTCGGAACGCGCATGGTGCGCAGCAGCGCGAGGTCGCCGCGCGCCGATGCGGGCAGTTGCACGCGGATCGGCACCTGACGCTCGCCGTCGGTCAGTTTCGCGAGGTTTGCCCCGACATCGCCGATCGTGCCCACCCGGACCATCTGGGCGATGGCGCTCGTCGACACGCCGAGGTCGGCCGCCTTGTCGGAGCGCGGTTTCACCTGGATTTCGGTGCGGTCCAGAGGCGCGGTCGACATGACGTTCACGAGATGGGGCACGGTGGCCATCTCGCGTTGCAGGCGAGCCGCGGTGTCGGTCACCAGGGCCTGGTTCGGACCGCTGAGCACGAGCGCGATGTCACGCTGGCCATTGTCGCGGAGCGACCAGAAGCGGACGTCCGGCTGTTCGCGCAGGATGCCTCCGATGGCAACTTCGATCGCTTCCTGGGTTCGCGCGCGATCCGCCTTGGGGGCGAGATTGATCGTCAGCGTCGCGAGCCGGATTTCGAGCTTGCCGGGCAGCAGGCGCCCGCCGTCGACGAACACCGATCGGACCTCCGGGATCGCGCGGATCTTGCGCGTGAGGTCGTCCGTGACGGCCGCGGTCTCGCTGAGCTTGGCGCCTGGTGGAAGTTCCAGGGCGAACTGGGTGCGGGCGTGATCCTCCTTGGGCAGGAAGCCTGACGGCAACAGGCCCACCGAAGCGATCGAGGCCCCGAAGAGGCCGAGCCCGATCACCAGCGTCACGAACTTGTGGCGAACCGAGGCCGAGACGAGCCGCAGGTAGGCCCGCATGACCGCACCCTCACGGGCTTCCGTATGGCCATGCGAACGCATGAAATAGGCGGCGAGCAGCGGGGTGAGCAGCCGAGCCACCAGCAACGAGAACGTGACGGCTGCCGCGATGGTCAGGCCGAACTGCTTGAAATACTGCCCGGCGACGCCGCCCATGAAGCTCACGGGCGCGAAGATCGCCACGATCGTGGCCGTGATGGCGATCACCGCAAGACCGATCTCGTCGGCCGCCTCGAGCGCCGCCCGATAGGGCGTCTTCCCCATCCTGACGTGCCGCGCGATGTTCTCGATCTCGACGATCGCGTCGTCGACCAGGATGCCGGTCACGAGCGTGATGGCGAGCAGGCTGACGAAGTTCAGCGAGA
>CAXSEU010000469.1:0-2327 GCA_964236485.1 uncultured Lichenihabitans sp.
CGCTTCAACGCCATCAAGCGCCGGCTCGAGGGCATCACCCAGAAGGCGCTGACGCAGAGCCTGCGGCGCCTGGAGCGGAACGGCATCGTGGCGCGGCGGGTCGTCACCGCGTCGCCGGTCGCGGTCGAATATCGGGTCACGCCCCTCGGCCGCACCCTGAAGGAGCCCTTTCGCGTGCTTTACGCGTGGACCTTCGAGTACCTTCCGGACGTCGAGCGCGCCCGGCAGGAATTCGACGGTCGAGGAAGCCTTTAGCCCGCCGGGGCGACCGCGTTTCAGGGTGGTGGGAGCTTCTCGCCGCCGAGCCCCGGCGGCTTGCATCCCAAGGCGGCGGTCGCTAAGAAGGCGCACCCGGGCGCGTAGCTCAGCGGGAGAGCACTCCCTTGACATGGGAGGGGTCACAGGTTCGATCCCTGTCGTGCCCACCAGGCCTGCCGTGCTTAAAGCTTTCAGGAGTGGGGACGTCGCGTGTTGCAGGTGTGTTCGATGAATCGGGGAAGGTGCTCAGTCACGCTCCCGCGTGAGGCGACGCACCTTCTTGTGATTGACCACCGTTCCCTGCTGGCGAAGGGCGGTTCCGACACGGCACCATCCATACTTCTCGCATGGTCCAGCGTAACGATCAGGTCCATTGCCGGTTGGAACCCGGTGTAGCGGCTTCGGTAAGCGCCTCCACCTCAGCCTCCCGCGCCTTCGGAACGCGCTTGTTCGACACGCTCCCAAGCCGGCGATCGAGAAGACCCGCTTCGCCGTCCCCTTCGTCCCGTTGGCACCAGCGCCCGAATGTTCGCCTCGACCCCTAACGCCGCAGCCTCCAGCTGCTCAAACTCCGCAGCCTCGTAGCGGCTCAAAACATCCAGGAACTTGATCATCCGCACACCCTGATGGGCTTCCGTCCGGCGCATCTCACCCTGAGAAAAGGCGAAGCCTACCGGACTGATCGTGTGCTACCTAAACCGGACATATCGTGTGCGACCGACACGCTTTCAGCCCCGCATTGTGCGTCGGCGCCGAGGCGGCTATAGGCCGTCGATGTCGTCCGACAGCATGAATCCAAAACCCGGCGGCCGCAAGGCCGTTGCCGTCGGGGCGCCCGCGAAGCGCCGCCGCAGCCCGGGCTCTGCGGGGGCCGCACGGGACGCGGATGCGGAGACGGGTCGCGTCCGCGCCATCTTCCAGCGACTGCGAGACGCCAATCCCGAGCCGCGGACCGAGCTCGCCTATCTCAATCCCTTCACGCTGCTGGTGGCGGTGGCGCTGTCGGCGCAGGCCACCGATGCTTCGGTCAACAGGGCGAGCCGGGCTCTCTTCGCGATCGCGGACACGCCGGAAAGGATGCTGGACCTCGGCGAGGAGCGGCTGAAGGCCTTCATCAGGACCATGGGTCTTTACAATACCAAGGCGAAGAATGTCATCAAGCTCAGCGAGATCCTGGTGAACCACCACGGCGGTGCCGTGCCGCGCGAGCGCGACGTGCTGGAAACCCTGCCCGGCGTCGGCCGCAAGACCGCCAACGTCGTGGTCAACAACCTGCACGGCGACGCGGTGATCGCCGTCGACACGCATGTGTTCCGCGTCTCGAACCGCCTGCCGGTCGCCGTCGGCGCGACGCCGCTCGCCGTCGAACTCGGGCTTGACCGGGTGGTGCCGGACGAGTTCAAGCGCCATGCCCATCACTGGCTCATCCTGCACGGACGCTACATCTGCGTGGCCCGCAGGCCGAACTGCCCGGTTTGCCCCGTCTCCGACCTCTGCCGATGGCCCGACAAGACCGCGTAGGCTCGCGTGGCCAACGGCAAAGCAGGCCGGACCTCCGAGACGAGGCGCCAGATCCGATCGGCCGTGCTATGAAGGGAACTCAGGCCCCGGGGAACACGACGATGGAGAGCGCGACGAAGGAGGCTACGAGCCTTGCGTCAGGCGAGAGCCTCTATGACGCGGATTTCTACAGCTGGGCGATGCAACAGGCCGACGTGCTCCGCGCCGGAGAGCTGAACCGGGCGGACCTTCCGAACCTTGCGGAGGAGATCGAGTCGCTGGGCAAGGAACAGGCCGCCAAGCTCAGGTCGTCCTATCGGCTGATCGCCATGCATCTCCTCAAGCTGATGCTTCAATCCGACATGGCGACCAAGGGCTGGCGCATGACAATCGTCCGCGAGCGCTCGAATGTCGATGATGTCCTCGGCGACAGCCCAGGACTCAACCCGCGCCGGGGGGAGTTGTTCGCGAAAGCCTACCCCGCTGCGCGGCGGGAAGCCGCGGCGGAGACCGGCCTGCCTCTAAAGGCCTTTCCGGCCACCTCGCCCTTCACTGTCGACCAGATCGAG
>CAXSEU010000469.1:2337-2705 GCA_964236485.1 uncultured Lichenihabitans sp.
GCGCTGATAGGGGTTCACCAAAGCACTGGCGAAGGCCTATAGGCTTCAGAGCGCGGGCGGCGGCGCCGTGCAGTGGCTGCGGACCATTTCCGGCCGGTCGAGACTTCAGGATGCATCAGGTGCCAGAACGTAAGGGCGTGCGTCGTCGCGCGGGCGCGACGATCTTGGGGCAGCACAGAGAGCCGATACGGGCGAGATGACGGATCTTTACCACCACCCCTTGTGCCCGCATTCCCGTTTCATCCGCCTGGTTCTCGGGGAGTTCGGCATCGAGCCGCGGCTGATCGAGGAACGCGTCTTCGATCGCCGGCGCGAATTCCTGATGATGAACCCCGCGGCCACGACCCCGGTCCTCGTCGACACGGAAT
>CAXSEU010000470.1:0-2704 GCA_964236485.1 uncultured Lichenihabitans sp.
GGTACCGGCGTTGGCCCTGTCGAGCTGGCATATGTCGGCAACAGCATGACGCGCTAGAGCCTGTCAGACATAAGTTGAAGCGAAGCTTCGACGTATGTCTGCGAACAGGCTCGCTCTTTTGAGCTGGCGCATATCAGCAACAGCATGACACGCGCTAGACCCTGCGCGACGGAAGCCAAACGGTAAACCGCGCGCCGAGGACTTCGTCGTCCGGCGAACCGCTGCCGTCCCGGTCCGGCGCCTCCACGCCGTCCCGTGGATTGTCCAGGCGGTTGGCCGCCCAGATGCGGCCGCCATGCGCCTCGACGATCTGGCGGGAGATCGAGAGGCCCAGCCCGGAGTTCTGTCCGAACCCTTGGCCCGGTCGATCCGTATAGAACCGCTCGAAAATCCGCTCGAAGGCATGGGCCGGGATCCCGGAGCCATCGTCGTCGACCACCACCTCGACACCCTTCTCCCCTTCCTCGTCCTCCTGTCCGGGCTTGGGCGCGAGACGGAGGCTGATCCTGACGACCCCGTTCCGGGGCGAGAAGGAGCGGGCATTGTCGATCAGGTTGGTGAAGACCTGTCCGAGGCGGGAATCGTGACCCTCGATCGCGTAGGCGTCGGCGTCGCGCCGGCCGTCCGGTCCTGCCGCCGACGCGACATCGAGGTCGAAGCTCACCCGATCGCCACGCTCCACCTGGTTGGCCACGGACACCACGGCTTGCAGGAGGGCCGTGACGTCGAGGGTCGTGGTCTTGCCGCGGGCCAGTTCGGCATCGAGCCGCGACGCATCGGAAATGTCGCTGATGAGGCGGTCGAGGCGCCGGATGTCGTGCTGGATGATCGACAACAGCCGATCACGCGATTCCTCGGCCTTGATGCGGGGCAGGGTCTCGACGGCGCTCCGCAGCGAGGTCAGCGGGTTCTTGAGTTCATGCGCCACATCGGCCGCGAAGCTTTCCGTCGCTTCCATGCGCGAGTAGAGCGCCTTGGTCATGTCCCGCAAAGCCCGCGACAGATGCCCGATCTCATCGGCACGCGCGGTGAAGTCCGGGATTTCCACGCGGGAGCCTACGCCGCGCCGGACGCGCTCGGCCGCTTCCGCCAGGCGCCGCATCGGCCCCGCGATGGTGCCGGCCAGGAACAGGGAGAGGACGAACATCACCCCGGCGGCGACCAGGAAGACACGGAAGATCGCCCATCGCTCGGAGGCGATGATCTCGTCGATATCGCCGCCCTGCGTCGAAAGCAGCAGCGCGCCGCGAACGGTGCGGAAATACTCGATCGGCACGGCGACCGAGACAATCGTTTCGCCCTTGGTATTGACCCGGACGACCGATTGCGTGGTGCCGCCGAGGGCGTGGCTGACTTCCGGATAATGGCCGGCGTTCCCGGTTCCCTGCTCTTCCTTCAAGGGGACGGCGGTGCGTCCGAAACGCCGCCTGACTTCGCTCCACGTGCGCTCGACGATGGTCCGGTCGGCCACCTCGGCCGGTGGCGGCAGGTCGGTCCGCTGGATGCTGCCGCGCAGCGACAGCGCCCGGCTGTCGAGCAGGAGGTCGCCGTCCTTGTCGTAGATGCGGGCGCGCGTCCGTGTCGGCGACACGAGACGCTTGAGGACCGGGCCGACCCGTTCCGGGTTGATGGAGAACTCCAGCGTCGAGAGGTCTTCGTCCGGCGCCGCCAGGGTCTGTCCCGGCGACGACTGAAGGAGCTTCTCCGGATCGACCGTGATGGTGTCCGTCGCTACCGTGGCCGAGGCCGAGATGGCGGCCGCGATGATTTCGCCCTGGGTCTGCAGGCTCTGCACGCGGGCGTCGATAAGGCCCTCGCGGAATTGATTGACGTAGAGGAAGAGGATCAGCAGGGCGACGAGGCCGCCGAGGTTCAGCACCACGATCCGGCGCGTCAGCGAAGAGGACAGCCTGATCGTGACGCTGCGCAGGAACTTGCGCGCCCGCAAGGAGGCCGACCGCCGGATGCGTCGGGGTCCACTCCGCTCGGGCAGGTCCGTCACCCGCTCGCGGCGCGCGTCGATCCCCGCGTTCGCGCCGGCCCCGACCAGCGCCATGCCGGACCTACGCCTCCTTGAAGCGATAGCCGACGCCGTACAACGTCTCTATCATCTCGAAGTCGTCGTCCACGACCTTGAACTTCTTGCGCAGGCGCTTGATGTGGCTGTCGATGGTCCGGTCGTCGACATAGACCTGATCGTCATAGGCCGCATCCATCAGGGCATTGCGGCTCTTCACGACGCCGGGCCGGGTCGCCAGCGCCTGAAGGATGAGGAATTCGGTCACCGTCAGGGTCACCGCCTCGTTCTTCCAGGTACAGGTGTGGCGCTCCGGATCCATCTTGAGGTTGCCGCGTTCCAGGAGCCTCGCCTCGGATTCCTTCTGAGACGCGGCCTCCTTGGGGTTGGCGCGGCGCAGGATGGCCTTGACGCGCTCGACCAGCAGCCGTTGCGAGAACGGCTTCCGGATGAAATCGTCGGCGCCCATCTTCAGGCCGAACAATTCGTCGATCTCCTCGTCCTTGGAGGTGAGGAAAATCACCGGCAGGTCGGATTTCTGCCGCAGCCGCCGCAGCAGTTCCATGCCGTCCATGCGCGGCATCTTGATGTCGAAGATCGCGAGGTCGGGAGGGTTGGTCTTCAGGCCGTCCAGAGCCGCGGCACCGTCCGTATAGGTCTGCACCCGGTAGCCTTCCGCCTCGAGCG
>CAXSEU010000471.1:0-2368 GCA_964236485.1 uncultured Lichenihabitans sp.
AAAACGCAAAGTCGGTTGACGATCCATCCCAATGGATCAAGCCCGGCACGGCTCGAAAGAGCCGGCGGCGGCAGGGTGCAAGACCTGCAAAACGTGGGGCCATAGCTCAGTTGGGAGAGCGCTTCAATGGCATTGAAGAGGTCGTCGGTTCGATTCCGTCTGGCTCCACCACGATCCTGAACCGCCTGTTGCCGCACTAGGGGCGCGTTTCGAGGTAATCGGTCATGGAACGGCTTGCGTCCACATGACCCGGCCGCCTGATAACCCCCTCGAGTCTCCAGCGCCCGATGCATATCGAAGATTCGATTCGGCCCAGCCTCGTGGCGGGGCTGGGTATCCTGATCTTGTCCTGCATGGACACGCTCATGAAAGCGGTCGCGGCCGCCTATCCGCTCAGCGAGGTCGTTGGCCTGCGCTACGCCGCCGGTGCCATCTTCTCGCTCGCGGCCTTCGCGGCGGTCGGCGAGAGGCTGCCCGGCCGGCAGGCCTTGCGGCGCAACTTCCTCCGGTCCGTGGTCGTCCTTCTGACGGCCGCCTGCTTCTTCACGGCGATCGCCCGGCTGCCGCTGGCGGAGGCGATCGCCCTGACGTTCCTGGCACCCCTGTTCCTTTCGCTGCTGGGACGGTTCATCCTCGCGGAGCCGATTCCCGCCCGCATCGCCTGGGGCATCGCGCTCGGGCTCGCGGGCGTCGCGGTCATCGGCGCAGGACAGCGGTTCGACCCCGCCCACGCGCTCGACCTGATCGGCATCGCGGCCGCCGTGGCTTGTGCGTTCTTCTACGCGCTGTCCAACGTGCTCGTGCGAAAGCAGAGCGGCACCGATTCGATGTTCACGATCGTGACGCTGTCGAACGTGTTCGTTTTCCTTCTCGTCTCACCCATGATGGTCTCGCGTTGGGAAGCACCGAGCGCCGATCATTTCGCGATCTTCATCGGTGCCGGGCTGCTGGGCACCTGCGGCCACCTTTGCCTAGCCTGGGCCTATGCCCGTGCCCCGGCCGGCAAGCTCGGGATCCTGGAATATACGGCCTTCCTCTGGACGGCTCTGCTCGGCTTCGCCTTCTTCACCGAGGTCCCGACCCCGCAGACCTTCGTCGGCGCCGCCGTGATCATGCTGGCCTGTGCGGCGTCCGGCCTATGGCGGCCGAAGCCCTCGTGAGCGCGGCGGGCTCGAGCCGACCGAGGGGCGCAGCCGAGCGGGAAGCCGGGCACAGCCGGCCGGGAAGGGGCCAAGCCTTTCGGCCAAGCCCCCAAGCGCGAGGTTGCGCGCCGCGCGGCTTCTTGGCAGCATGCAAGGCGCTGATCGAGCCTGAGCCTCGGAGGGAAGAATGGCAAGCGGCGGCTCCGCCTCGACGCCGCTGATCGACGGCCTTCAGTTCTGCCGATGGTCCCGCGCCGTCTTCGAACAGATGCACGAGGCCGGCATGGCGGCCGTGCACGTGACGGTCGCCTACCACGAGACGTTCCGGAAGACCGTCGAGCACCTGATCGACTGGAACCGGCGTTTTCGCGAACACGGAGATCTGATCCTGAAAGGAACCGCGGTCGCGGACATCGCCCTCGCCCGGGCGAGCGGGCGCACGGCGATCTTCTTCGGCCTGCAGAACCCGCTGTCCATCGAGGACGACCTGGGCCTCGTCGAGGTGCTGCACACGCTCGGGGCTCGCTTCATGCAGCTTACCTACAACAATCAGTCGCTGCTCGGTGCCGGCTGGCAGGAGCCCCATGACGGCGGCCTCACCCGCATGGGCCGGGCTGTCATCGGCGAAATGAACCGCCTCGGTTTCGTGATCGACCTATCGCATGCGGGCGAGCGCACGACCCTCGACGCCATCGCGGCATCGCGTCGTCCCATCGCGGTCACGCACGCGAACCCCGATTGGTGGCGGCCCTCGGGGCGCAGCCTCTCCCGCGCGGTGATCGACGCCCTGGCCGCGAGCGGGGGCATGCTCGGCCTCTCGCTCTATCCCCATCACCTCAAGGACGGTTCGGAGACGACGCTCGAGACCTTCTGCGGCATGGCGGCCGAGGTCGCCGGGATCGTCGGGGCGCGGAACCTCGGTATCGGTTCCGATCTGTGCCAGGACCAGCCCGATGACGTCGTGCGCTGGATGCGAGAGGGCCGCTGGACCTTCCCCGATCCGGCGCCCATCGCCTTTCCGGCGCCGCCAGCCTGGTTCCGCGACAACCGCGATTTTCCCAGGCTCGCGGGCGGCTTGCGCGCCGCCGGCTTCGCGGCCGGGGAGGTCGCCGGGGTTCTCGGCGGGAACTGGTATCGCTTCATGGAGGAGGCGTTCCGGCCTGCGAAGCCCGGCAGCGAGGTCGCAGGATGATGTCCAACGGTGTCGAGACCACTCGACCGGGACC
>CAXSEU010000471.1:2378-2693 GCA_964236485.1 uncultured Lichenihabitans sp.
GTTGCGGGCTTCGCCTGCCAGAAACCGTCATGCGGCTCGACCGGCTGGGCGTCATGCATGCCACGCGGCTGAGCTTCGCGAGGGCCATGCTGCGGCGGGTCGAACAGGAGGGCTGGCGCGTGACCCGCGCCGTCTGGGCCATGGACCGCGAGGGCTTCGGCCACGCGGTCTACCGGGTCGACACGCCTCGGCGATGCTACAGCCTGGTCGCCTTCTCGCAAGGCCTGGCGCCCGAGCGGCGCACGGACCGGGTCATCGCCGAGGCCTGGGACACGAGCTACGTTCTCTACGACGGGGTGCCGGACGCCCCCGCCA
>CAXSEU010000472.1:0-2692 GCA_964236485.1 uncultured Lichenihabitans sp.
CGGTGGGCTGCGTGACGAAGACCGGCGACAGAAGGACGAACTTGGGTTCATCGAGCACGCCGCTTATCTAGGCCGTCTCGGCAACAATCAGGAGTCCTGGCACCGCGCATCCCTTCTCGATACGGGTCGAGACCTCCTCGAAGCGCCGGATCGTGAGCCCTGCCGCCCCGATGCTGTCGCGGGCATGGTTTGGTGCGTGAGCAAACCGCAGATCGCTTCCGATAGCGAACCCCTCCGTTCCATCCCCCCTCTGAAGGGTGAAGCCGAAGAGACCGCCGCTGATGAGAACCCGCGCCGCCCCCGCCATGACGGGTGCCAGGTCGCCGCAATAGACCAGCACGTCGGCGGCGGTGAGGAGATCGAAGGTGTTCGGCTCCGCCTGTTCCAGAGCGGCCTCGATCGAGCCGACCGCCAGCTCCGTGTAAGAGCCCGTTCGCCGGGCTTGAGCCACCATGGCGGGCGAGAGGTCGACGCCGTCGATGCGCCCGACACTCTCGCGGAGCGCCCCGCCCATCAGCCCCGTGCCGCAACCAAGATCGAGCGCGCGGGCGAAGCGGCGGCCCGGCGCGACCTCCGCCAGGGCCGCAGCCAGCAGCGCCGGCCCGCGGTATCGAAGCCCGGCGATGAGATGTTGATCGAACCGAGGCGCATAGTCATCGAAGAGGGCGCGAACATAGGCGGCCGGCATGGTGGTGGCAGCGATGGCGCCGAGACGGGCCAACCTCAATCCCGCGCCGACCCTGTCGCCCGGATCAAGCCTGACGGCGTGCTGCCAGGCGCCGAAAGCCGCGTTCTTTTCTCCAAGCCGATCCCGCGCGTCACCCAGCGCCGCCCAACCGGCCGCCCAGGCCGGCACCCTCTCGACCACCTGCTCAAGGAGGTCGGCTGCGCCGACGTCGTCGCCCTCCGACACCAGCGCCATCGCCCAGGCGAAGCGCCGGTCGGCCAGGATGTCGCTGGAGGAGTCAGAGCCGGTCATAGGGATCGACTCTCGGCCGAGGGGCGGCCGTCGCCCGCGGGTTCCTCAACGAAGACGGCGCCTCGTCAAACGACGTCTCTAGGGTCATCGCCAATCTTATGCCAGTCCATCCTGCTTGGCACCCCGTCGTTGACAGCTACGACCTCGAAATCCTATGGGTGTGGTGCATGGTCCCCGCAAGGGGTTCGCAAGGGAATGCGGTCGGCGGCGCGAGCCTCCGGTAAGCCGCAACTGCCCCCGCAACTGTAAGCGGGTAGTCTGGCGTCAGGAAGCCACTGGATGAGGTCTCGAACGACCGGTCCGGGAAGGCGGCGCGAGGCGACCGATCCCGCAAGTCAGGAGACCTGCCATGCGAGACGCGTGCGTGCCGGGCGGGGTGCCTCGGCCGCTGTTCGAAACCGGTTCTCCGGCGCTTCGGGCACTTCAACGGCTCCGGCCGTGAGGCGAGCACTCGAATGCAACGCGCGGGTCTTCGGGCCGCGTCCGGAGTATGCGGGTGAACCAGGACACCGAAGCGAAGCCGGTCCAGACGACCACGCTTTACGTGTGCGTCACCTGCAGGCTCGAGGGCGAGCCGGCGCTCCCGCTCGAAGGCCGCGCCGGCAAGCGCCTTTATTCCATGCTGCGTGAGGACCTTGCGTCGAATGGTGCGATCGAGGTCGTGCCGGTCGAATGCCTCAGCGTCTGCAAGCGCCCTTGCACGGTGTCGCTCGCCGCCCCAGGCAAATGGACCTACGTCTACGGCGACCTGCCGCCCGAAACGGCCGCGCCGGTGATCGCCGAGGCGGCGCGGCTCTATGCGGCGACGGCCGACGGCCTCATCCCGTGGAAACAGCGCGCGGATCCCATCAAGAAGGGCGTCGTGGCCCGCGTTCCGCCACCGCCGCGTTCGTCGCCGGAAGCACAAGCCGCATGAGCCAGTTGAGCAAGGTTCCGGTGACGGTCGTGACGGGGTTCCTGGGCGCCGGCAAGACGACCATGATCCGCCACCTCCTCGAGAACGCCAGGGGCCGGCGTTTGGCGCTGATCGTCAACGAGTTCGGCGATGTCGGGGTCGATGGCGACATCCTCCGGTCGTGCGGCATCGAGTCCTGCCCGGACGAGAACATCGTCGAACTCGCCAATGGCTGCCTCTGCTGCACCGTGGCGGACGATTTCGTGCCCGCGATCGAGGCGTTGCTGGCCCGCACGCCCAGGCCCGACCATATCGTCGTCGAGACCTCGGGCCTCGCCCTGCCGAAGCCGCTGGTGAAGGCCTTCGACTGGCCCGAGATCCGCGCCAAGGTCACGGTCGACGGCGTCATCGCGGTGGTGGACGGGGCGGCGGTCGCCGAAGGGCGCTTCGCAGACGATCCGGCAAAACTCCTGGCGCAGCGGGATGCGGACACGTCGGTCGACCACGACAATCCCCTGGAGGAGGTCTATGAGGACCAGCTTCTTTGCGCCGACCTTATCATCCTGAACAAGACCGATCTCCTGGGCGAGGACGCTCGGCGCAAGGTCAAGGCCGATATCGAGCGTGCCGTTCCCCGCGCCGTAAGGATCATCGAGACCAGCGAGGGCCGGGTCGATGCCGCCGTGCTGCTCGGGCTCGACGCCGCGGCCGAGGAGGATCTCGCGGCGCGTCCCTCCCACCACGATGGCGAGGAGGGGCATGACCACGACGACTTCGACAGCTTCATCGTGGAGGTGCGGCTGGTGGATGATCCGGCG
>CAXSEU010000473.1:0-2687 GCA_964236485.1 uncultured Lichenihabitans sp.
CGAGCGCGCGGGCGAGGTCGATCAGCCGGAGGATCGGCTGGGGCAAGTCGCGGACATAGGCGCCGAGGTCGACGGCGCCGAGTTCCATTTCGCTGAGATGCGCCCGAACCGTGCCGAGGTCGACCCGAGCCAAGCGCATATTCTGGGCCAGCGTCAGATCGGGCACCAGCGCCGGGTCCTGGTAGACCGAGACGATGCCGGCGCGCCTCGCTTCCGCGGGCGACCGGAAGTTGCGCAGCGCGCCTTCGATGGTGATCGAACCGGTATCGTAGGGAAACACGCCCGTGATGATCTTCACGAGCGTGCTTTTGCCGGCGCCGTTGGCGCCCATGAGGGCGTGGATCTCGCCCGGTTGCACGCTGAGCGCGGCCCCGCGCAACGCCATGACGGATCCAAAGCGTTTGGCGACGTCGGTAATCTCGAGCAGGGCCGGCCCGGTGGCCATGGGAGCTTACGGCCCTTTGCAGGCCAGCAACTGCTCTTTCGTGTAGGTGGTGTAAGGTGGGATCTGGAACGCCATGCTGTAGTAGGGATCAAGCTTCGGGTCGTGATACTGCTTCAGCTTGTCGATGTTCTCGGCGGTCGAATTGTCCCAAACTTCCGGCGAGATCTTCACCATCTTGGGAAGGTTCCCCTTCTTCTCGAGCACGTCGAGCGCCAGGGCGACCCCGGCCCCGCCGACCGTGGGCGGGTTGGTCACGGCGGCCGAAACGAACCCCTTGTCCTTGAGGTCGATCATCTGACCGATGAAGCCGTTGGTGTCGGCGCCGATCACCGGGATCATCTTCTTGCCTGCCGTCTGGACGGCGTCGACCACCACGGAATCCTGGCCCGAGGTCCAGATCCCGTCGATGTCCTTGCCGGATCCGAGGAGGTCCTTGGCCTGCTGCGCGGCCTTGTTGTTGGACCAGCCCGTGAAGGGGGCCGCCACAACCTTGATATGCGGATAGTTCTTCAGGGCTTCGGTGAAGCCCTGATGCCGGTCGGCGTCGCCGGGCACGCCGTCGATCCCCCGCATCTCGACGACGTTGCCCTTGCCATTCAGGCGCTTGAAGAGCCACTCGGCACCGAGCTTGCCGTAGGAAACCTGATCGTTCGACAGATTATAGGCCTCGGGCGCCGAAACATCCTGGTCGACCGAGACCACGACGATGCCCTTCGCCGTGGCCTGCTTGATGATGGGGTTCAGGGCTTCGCGGTCCGACGGGTCGAGGATGATGGCATTCACCCCTGCCGAGATCAGGTTGCGCAGATCGGAAATCTGTTCGGCCGGCCCGCCGTTGCGGTTCGCAACGATGACCTTCGACACCATCCCGGACGCCTCGGCCTGGGCCTTGACCGAACAGATCATCTCCTCGCGCCAGCCGTTGCCGATCAGCGTGTTCGACACGCCGATGACGTATTTGCCCGCGGCGAAGGCCGGCGCGGCGGTCGACGTGAGAAGTGCCAGTCCGGCGATCGTCATCATTCTTTTCATCTTCGTTTCCTCCTGTTTGTGTTGGTGCCGACCGCTTCTGTCGGTTCTTGGGATCAGGTCGGCGTCCAGGCTCCGTCGGCTCTGCTCGATGCCACGGCAGCCTCGATGAACCGCATGCCCTTGGCGCCATCGTGCACGGTGGGCACCGCCGTCACGATGGCGGGATCGGGTATTTCGCAGGCACGACGCGCGCGGATCAAGGTCGCGACGTCGCGGTAGAGATTGGCGAAGCCTTCGATATAGCCTTCGGGATGGCCGGCCGGCATGCGGGACACGCGGGCGGCGGCGGGGGACGTGCCAGGGCCGCCGCGCACGATCGTGCGGGCAGGCTCGCCGTGAGGCGTGAAACGAAGCAATTCGGGCGTTTCACCGAACCACTCGAGCCCGGCCTTCTCGCCGTAGACCTTCACCGACAGCGCGTTGAGGTTGCCGGGCGCCACCTGGCTCGCCATGAGCACGCCCCTTGCGCCGCCATGGTAGCGCAGCAGCACATGGGCGTTGTCGTCGAGGCGGCGGCCGGGTGCGAAGGTCGTGAGATCGGCCGCCACCGCCGCGACGTCGAGCCCCGTGACGTAGCCTGCGAGATTATGCGCATGAACGCCGATGTCGGCGAGGCAGGCGGACGCACCGGCGCGGGCCGGATCGGTCCGCCACTCCGCCTGCTTCTGACCGGCCTGGTCGATCGGCAGCGTCAGCCAATCCTGAAGATAGGTGGCGTGGACGAGGCGCAAGGTCCCGAGTTCGCCGGCCGCGACCATCTCCCGCGCCTGGCGGACCATCGCATAGCCGGTATTGTTGAGCGTGACCGCGAAGACGAGGCCTGTGCTCTTCTGAAGTGCCGCGAGTTCCTCGGCTTCGGCCACCGTCATCGACAAGGGTTTGTCGCAGATCACGTCGATGCCGGCCTGAAGGAAGGCCTTCGCGACGGGATGATGCAGGTGGTTCGGCGTGACGATCACCACGGCTTCGATGCCGTCTCGACGGGCGCTCTCGGCGGCCGCCATCTCGGCGTAGCTCGCGTAGCATCGGTCCGATGCGACACCGAGTTCGGCACCCGACGCACGGGCGTTGTCCGGGTCGGCCGAAAGGGCGCCCGCCGTCAGTTCGTATCCGTCGTCGAGCCGGGCCGCCAAGCGATGCACCGCCCCGATGAAGGCGTTGCGGCCACCCCCCACCATTCCGTAGCGAAGCCGGCGGCCCGCGCTTCCAT
>CAXSEU010000474.1:0-2676 GCA_964236485.1 uncultured Lichenihabitans sp.
GGCCGATCCAGGCGGTCGGCGGGATCGACTTGTAGAATTTCTTGTACCAGCGGGTCGGCCATCGTCCGTGTAGCGCCTCGTCGGGCCTCGGATGTCCGGTGAACACGACGATCCGAGCCGTTGCGGGAAGAGCCGCGGACCGGAAGAGATAGAGCGGCCAGGCAGGCAGCAGGTCATGCTTGAAGCTCGGGCACCACTCCGATGGCCAGAAGCCAACCGGGAGCCCGGCTTCCTTGGTGACGTAGATCTGTTCGTTGTCGAAGCGGTAGGACATGGCCACCGCGTCGGCCTCGAAATCGCGCATGAGGTGGGGCGCGGCGCCCGCCGCAAAGCGCATCACCGAGGAATTGCCGATGCCTTCCCGGCGCCCCTGCGTCCAGTTGCGCACCAGCACGAGTTTTTCGGGCTCATGGTCGAAGAAGGGATCCAAGGGACCCGTGACCAGCACGTCGAGGTCCAGGAACAGCACGTCGCCCCGTAGGCCACCGAGATCGGCCGCCCAGAGCGCCAGCTTGCGCCAGGGGCCCGGCTTCAGTCCCTCGGGTAGAACAATCGACGGAATGGGCAGCGCCTCGATCCCGGGATCGAGGCCTTCAACGGGGTCCGTGAAGGCGACGAAGCGCGTCGGGCGAGCGACGTTGCGCATGACGCCGCGATATAGCCGGTTGACGTATTCGGCCCCGTAGGCCGCGCCCCAGCGGATGCAGACGACGCTCTGCATGGGTGTGGTCGCTGGTCCTCTCACGTCTCCAGAGGATTCGACCGGATATGGAGTTCTCGCAACTGCTTCGGCGTTGCCGGCGCGGGCGCCCCCATGAGAAGGTCCTCGGCCCTCTGGTTCATTGGGAAGAGCACGATCTCGCGCAGGTTCTCCTCGCCGGCCAGCAGCATGACGATCCGATCGACGCCTGGCGCGATGCCGCCATGGGGCGGCGCGCCATACTGGAAGGCGCGGTACATGCCGCCGAAGCGGCTTTCGAGATCCTCCTCGGTATAGCCGGCGATCGCGAAGGCCTTGCGCATCACGTCCGGGCGATGATTGCGGATGGCACCCGACGACAGTTCGACGCCGTTGCAGACGACGTCGTACTGGTAGGCGAGGATTTCGAGCGGATCCCTGGTCTCGAGAGCTTCGAGCCCGCCTTGCGGCATGGAGAAGGGATTGTGCGAGAAGTCTATCCTCTTCTCGTCCTCGTTGTACTCATACATGGGGAAGTCCACGACCCAGCAGAACTCGAAGCCGCCTTCCCGGATGAGGCCGAGTTCGCGTCCGATGCGGGTTCGCGCCGCCCCCGCCAGCTTGGCGGCTTTAGCCTCGGTATCGCAGGCAAAGAAGACGGCGTCGCCCGGCCCGACGCCTGCCTTTCGGGTGATTGCGGCCAGCACCTCGGCAGGGATGAACTTGGCGATAGGACCGCGGCCCACCGGGGCGCTGGCCTCCCCCTCGAGCACCACATAGCCGAGTCCCGCCGCCCCCTCGGCCCGCGCCCAATCGTTGAGCTTGTCGAAGAAGCTGCGCGGCTGGGCGGCGGCGCCGGGCGCCGGAATGGCGCGCACCACACCGCCGTTCCTGATCACGGTCTTGAAGGCGTTGAACGTCACGTCCGACGCGTTGAACTCCTCCGTGATGTCGACGATGATCAACGGGTTACGAAGGTCCGGCTTGTCGACGCCGTATCTCAGCATCGACTCGCGATACGGGATCATCGGAAATCTTTGCGTGACCGGGCGCCCGCCGCCGAATTCCTCGAAGACGCCACGCAGCACCGGCTCGACGGTGGCGAACACGTCCTCCTGGGTAACGAAGCTCATCTCGATGTCGAGCTGGTAGAACTCGCCCGGGGATCGGTCCGCCCGCGCATCCTCGTCGCGGAAGCAGGGCGCGATCTGGAAGTAGCGGTCGAAACCCGCCACCATGATGAGCTGCTTGAACTGCTGGGGCGCCTGCGGCAGGGCGTAAAACTTCCCCGGATGCACGCGCGCCGGCACGAGATAGTCGCGCGCGCCCTCAGGCGAGGACGCCGTCAGGATCGGGGTCTGGAACTCGGTGAACCCCTGCCCTTTCATGCGCTGGCGCAGCGAATCGATCACATGCGCCCGCAGCATGATGTTCTTGTGCAGGCGCTCGCGCCTGAGATCGAGGAACCGGTAGCGTAGCCGGGTCTCCTCCGGATAGTCCTGGTCGGTCGCGACCGGCAGGGGCAGCTCGTTCGCCGGTCCCAGGACCTCGATGGCCTCCACATAGATCTCGATCTGCCCGGTCGGCATCTCGGAATTTTCGGTGCCGGCCGGCCGTCGGCGAACCGGCCCGTCGATCCGGACTACCCATTCAGACCGCAGTTTCTCCGCGTCCGCGAAGGCTGGCGAGTCGGGGTCGACCACGCATTGGGTGAGGCCGTAATGGTCCCGCAAGTCGATGAACAGCACCCCGCCATGGTCGCGGATGCGGTTGCACCATCCCGAAATCCGGACGCCGGCGCCGATCTCGGCCTCGCCTAGAGCGCCGCAGGTATGCGTACGGTAGCGGTGCATTTCATTCTCTCGCACGTGGAGGTCGCGCGCAGACATGGCGTCTCACGGGCGGCGGAGATGGACATGCGTGCGCAACGCTTGTCAAGCAAGGGGCGGCGGCCGGGGGGCGGCGGCACCGACGAACGACGAGCCCCCTTCCGCCGT
>CAXSEU010000475.1:0-2655 GCA_964236485.1 uncultured Lichenihabitans sp.
TCGAGAGCCAGGACTCGGCGGTGGATGCGATCCTCGCCGGCAAGGTCGTGGCCGGGCAGGTGGTGCTGATCCGCTACGAGGGGCCGCGCGGCGGCCCCGGCATGCAGGAGATGCTCTATCCGACGAGCTACCTCAAATCGAAGGGCCTCGGCAAGCTCTGCGCCCTCGTCACCGACGGGCGGTTTTCCGGCGGCTCTTCCGGCCTCTCGATCGGTCATGTGTCCCCCGAGGCCGCCGAGGGCGGCACCATCGCCCTGGTGGAGGAGGGCGACCGGATCGAGATCGACATTCCGAACCGCAAGATCCACCTCGACGTGCCGGACGGGGTTTTGGCGCATCGCCGCGCCGCGCATGTCGAGAAGGGCAGGGATGCCTTCAGGCCTGCCGAGACGCGCAAGCGCAAGGTGACGACGGCGCTCAAGGCCTATGCGTCCATGACCACCAGCGCGTCGCGCGGGGCGGTGCGGGTGGTGAGGGAGTAAGGTGGTGGCGAGCGCCGGGAGATCGCGAGGGCCGTTTCGTCGGGTGTGGGGGCACCTCCTTGAGCGTTGCGCCGTGTTTCCGCAGTCGAGGCCTCTTACGATCTGCCCAGTGCCTGAGCCACAACGATGATCACGTCCTCCTCCAATGCCGCGCAGATCGACTATTGGAACGGCGACGTCGGCCGCCGTTGGGCGCAGCTTCAGAACCGGCTCGACGGCCTCTTCGTCGAGGTGACGGCGCTCGCCATGGCGGCTGCGGCCGCACAGCCGGGTGAGCGCGCCCTCGACGTCGGCTGCGGCTGTGGCGCCACCCTGCTCGAACTGGCGCGCCGGGTCGGCTCGAGCGGCCATGTCACCGGTCTCGACGTTTCCGAGGTCATGCTCGACGTCGCCCGGCAACGGATCGCGGCGGAAGGCTTGGGCCAGGCCGAGGCGACCCTGGCCGATGCCGCCACGCATCGGTTCGAGCCCGTGACCGATCTCGTCTTCTCCCGCTTCGGCGTCATGTTCTTCGACGCGCCCGCCGCGGCTTTCACCAACATTCGTCTGGCGCTGAAGCCCGGCGGTCGCCTGGTCTTCGCATGCTGGCGGGCCATGGAGCAGAACGATTGGGTGATGGTGCCGCTCGGCGCAGCCCGGCCGCATCTCGGTCCCGAGGAGGGGCCGCCGGCGGACCCCGAGGCGCCCGGCCCCTTCGCCTTTGCCGACCCCGAGCGGCTCCGGTCGGTGCTGACAGCCGCCGGCTTCTCACGTATCGATATCGTGCCGGAAGCTCCGATGTTGCGTCTGGGCTCGTCCGGCGAGATGACGGCGGCGGCGGATCTCATCACGCGGATCGGTCCCGTGTCGCACGCCTTGAAGGACATCGACGATGTCCGCGCCGCAGCGGTTCGGAGAGATGTTGCCAAGGTCCTCGAGGCCCATGAAGGCCCTCAAGGAATCGTCCTTTCGACTACCATCTGGGTCGTGACCGCGAGAGTCTAGGCCATGTCGTGCCGTTGCGGACGGGCAGAAATTCGATCGAGCCTCATCATGGACTTACGCCGAGCCCGCGCCTCGGCGTAAGTCCGACCGGCTCTATTTTCCCCTCTCGTCACCTCGTAGCGGCGCCTTCGCGCCGTTCGTGCGACCTACTCCTCGAGGCGACCCGTGGCGTCACGATCCCGGTCGTATCGTCTCGTGAGGGGAAACGGCGGCAACCAGGACTCACGACGGATGATCCAGCTTTCGTAGGTGGGCATCAGTCGGTCAGGCGCGTCCAAGGATCCCAGGTTCACTTCGATCTCGTCGGCGGTGCGTGCGAAGACGGGCGAGCCGCAGCGGGGACAAAAAAACCGCCCGACGTAGCTGCGTGTTTCGCCCTCGATCGTCACCGCATCCTGAGGGAACACCGCGGACGCGTGAAAAAGAGCCCCATGATGCTTACGGCAGTCGAGACAGTGACAAAGGCCGACCCGATACGGGAGTCCCGCCGCGGCGATTCGGACGTTGCCGCACAGGCAACCGCCGGTGAATCGGTCCATGCTACGACCTCACTCTCAAATCAAGCGGTCGGACTGGCTACACGAACAGCACTGTCATTGCAATAATGCGAGTTTAGCCGGGGTACGCTCGCCAGACCTTCCGACAGCGCCAACAACACACTTCAAGAGACAATGCCGAGCCGAATGCGGCAACATTCGTGTCGAAGCCTCGATCGGATCGTGCACCAACGTCGCGCTCCTGCCGATGAACGTGCTATAGGGGCAGGACAGCGTCATCGGCGAAGCCATTCCCACACTTGGCCTTCGCGGCAGGGGAGGGCGGTCAATGAGCGAGCTTTGCGATGTCGGTGTCCTGGGTCTCGCGGTGATGGGCGCCAACCTCGCCCGCAACGCGGCCCGCAAGGGTTTCGCCGTGGCGCTGTTCAACCGCCACGGCGAACGCACCGAGCAGCTGGTCGCAGAGTTCGGCCACGAAGGGCGCTTCACGCCTGCCAAGGACCTGAAAGGCTTCGTGGCCGCTCTCGCCAAGCCCCGCGTCATCATCATCATGGTCAAGGCCGGCAAGCCGGTCGACGATGTCATCGACGAACTCGTGCCGCTCCTCGACGAGGATGATATCATCATCGACGGCGGCAATTCGCTGTTCACGGACACCAACTGGCGCGTCCATGATCTGAAGGCGAAGAGCA
>CAXSEU010000476.1:0-2645 GCA_964236485.1 uncultured Lichenihabitans sp.
GTCGCAACCGCGAGCTCGGACGCCTCCACCTTCAGCATGGTCATCGCGGTCTGAAGATCCATCGCGCCGAGCAGCGCCGGGTTCCCACGGGCGCCCTCGTAGCGACGGCGCGCACCGTTGACGAGGTCGCGCAGGGTGCGTAACGAGGAGGTCGCCCTGGTGTAGTGGGCGGCGCCGGGCGGCAACTGGCCGCCCGAGCCCCGCGCGGCCTTGCGGGTGAACTTCTGCGCCCGGTCGACGGCGGCCGCCGCGATGCCGCTCCACACCGAGGACCAGAACAGATGCGCCATCGGGGCCATGGTCTGGCTGTGGATCTTGTCGTAGGACACAGGAACCACCTGTTCCGGCCGGGCTTCCGCCCGAAGCGCGAAACCGGCGCTGCAGGTGCCCCGCATGCCGAGCGTGTCCCATCCCCCGGTGGGCTCGAGCGTATAATCGTCCTTCATCAGCACGAGCAGCACCTGGTCCGAACTCGCAGCGTCGGCGGCCCTGCGGGCCGTGGTGACGATGCCGTCCGCCTCGGCGCCATAGGAAATGACGGTGGCGGCGCGATCGAGCCGGATGGTCTCGCCTTCTGTCTCGACCGCCGCGGCGCTGGAGCGCACGTTGCCGCCGTTCTGGCCCTCGGTAGTCGAGGAGGCGAAGAGCAATTGCTCGGCCGCGAGGCGGCGCAGCGCACCGTCATGCCACGCACTCCCGTGACCGTGATCGATGACGCAGGCGACCTTGGTCTGGTGCATGGCGAAGATCATGGCGGTCGACGAGCACGCCCGGCCGAGCCTGTAACAGACGTCCATCACCTCCGCGATGCCGCATTCCTCGCCGCCAAGCGCCGCCGGAACCATCATGCCGAACAGCCCCTGCTCCCGGCAGGCCGCGACCGCTTCGGCCGGAAACCTGCCGTCGCGATCCACGGCGTCCGCATGCCGGGCCGCGATGGCCGCGACCGCATCGGCTCGCGTTGCCACGGCCGGCCATCCCTGTGCAAGGGCGGCTCTGCCGGCGGGAAAACTCACGACTTGGCCGTCTGGCAGTGGCATCGTCGCCATGGAAAGGTCGCTCCTCGATCCGGAATGGAACTTGCGCACGCTGCTCTTGTATCGGCAGAACTGTGTTCTGTCATCCAGCCAATATATTGACGGTGAACAAGCATGAAATGCGGAACTTCATGGAACGATCGCGCCATGATCGAGGAATTCTGGATACGATGAGTTAACCAGAGGCAGTAAATCGCCAATGCCGCGCCGCGTGCAACGGATCGATATTTAACTTGCATGAACTTGGCTGCTCACCGAAAAGGTGGCCGCTTCGGCACGGTGTGGGGACGACTGGCCGCCTGAGTTCGATCGAGGGTCCAATCACATGTCCGACAAGGTGGCAGAACTGGTGACGGAGATACTGGCGAGGCACGGGGTCGGAGGCGAGGTGGCCCCCGACGTGGAGCTCGCCAAGCTCGGCATGACATCGATCGACATGGTCGAACTGATGCTGGGCGTCGAGGCAGAGTTCGACCTGACCATTCCCCCCGCGGACATCACGCTCGAGAACTTCCGCTCCATCGCGACGGTCCGGCGACTGATCGACAGGCTGCGCCTCGAGGCACCGGGCGGAAACGCGGCCGCCGCCTGAGCCTCTCCGTGCCAACCCGGGCGGAGGCGTGAGCGTGACCATCCTGCGGATCTGCGGTCTCGACGTCAGCGTCGTCAGCCTGCCGGAAGCGGCCGACGCGATCGTCGACCATTGTCGGGGCGACGCACGCCGCACCCGGTCGCTTTTTATGACCTCCGTGAACGGGCACGTGCTGTCCCTTTGCGCAAGGAACGCCGCGGTGCGGCAACTCTTCGCCGAAGCGGACATCGTCCATTGCGACGGCCAGCCCATGGTCATCCTCTCCCGGATGCTGGGAGGGTGCCCCTTGCCCGAACGCGTCGCCACCACCGATCTCTTCCCGCTGGTGGCGGAGCGCGCGGCGCGCGAGGGGCTCAGCTTCTATCTTCTCGGCGGCACGCCAAGCGTCAGCGCGCGCTTGCGCGAGGTCGTGCGGCGCTCCCATCCCGGCCTCCTCGTCGCCGGGGCCTCGCACGGCTACCTCGGGGCCGACGAGGAAGCGCGCGTCGTCGCCGAGATCGCCCGGTTGAAACCCGATGTCCTCTGGGTCGCCATGGGGGTTCCGCTAGAACAGCGGTTCGTGGTTCGCAACCGGGCGGCCCTGAAGGGGGTCGGGGTCATCAAGACCTCGGGTGGATTGTTCGATTTTCTGTCCGGCTCGGTCAAGCGGGCGCCGCCCTGGATGCAGCGGGCCGGTCTCGAATGGCTGTTCCGGCTCGCCCAGGAGCCGCGTCGGCTGTTCTGGCGCTATCTGTCGAGCAACCCGCACGCTCTCTATCTGATGATCCGCGGCCTGCGCGGGCGCGGAAGCGGCCGGGCGGGCTCATCCAAAACCATCGCCACGCCAGACGGTTGACATCCCTGCCAGGGCGCCCGAAACCACGGCCGCGAACAGGCGCGGGAGCGACGGCCCATGGACGACGGCGGACTTCAGGCGACGATCGAACGGGCCTTCGAGGAGCGCGCGTCGATCGGTCCGCGGACGAGGGGAGAGGTGCGTGACGCCGTCGGTGAAGCGCTCGACCGGCTCGATCGTG
>CAXSEU010000477.1:0-854 GCA_964236485.1 uncultured Lichenihabitans sp.
GGGAAGCGGGATTCGAGAACCCGCAACAGCAATGTGCCGGTCGGCAGGGCGCCGCAGATCACGAGGCCCATCGTCGCGGCGAAGACCAGCCCCGCTCCCCATCCGGAGCGGCCGCCGAGCAGCACGGCGCAACCCGTGCAGAGGACCAGGACCAGGAGGTTGGCCGGGCTCGCCAGCAACCACAGGAGCTTCGAGAGGAGGAAAAACACCGGCGGGTTCGCCTTTCCATGGATCGAAACCGGTTGGCGGGGCGTCCCCCGTCAACCTGCGGGGCTCAGCGGCCAGGCGCCGCGCGGCCGGCGGTGACAACCATGAAGCGCTTGCTCCCACCCGTCTGCCTCATCGCCAGCGCGACGCCGGCCCGGCCGCAGGCGCCGCCCCCGGCCAAACCCCTCCTGACGGGAAGCGCCGCCTGGCTGGCCCTGCAAGGCAACACGGTGACCGGGACCACGGCCGACGGTCCCTACGCGGATTATTTCCTGCCCGACGGCACGGCCGTCCATTCGGACGTCGAGGGTCGCGAGGCCGGGCACTGGGTCTTGAAGGACCGGACGGTCTGCTTTGACTACCCGGCGGATCCCGACGAGCAGGCGGAGTGCCGGCAGGTGGAGGTCGAAGGCACACGCGGCGCCTTCGTGGACAGCGATGGTTCCCGCTACCCGTTCGACATCCTGCCGGGGGACGCGCGCGGTCTTCGCTGAGGCTGCGAGGACCCGATGCTGTCAGTGCAGCGGCAGACTGCCGCCCGAGAGAAAGTCCGCCCATTGCTCGGGCGTGCCGAAGAAGGCATTGCGGTCTACCTTGTTGCGGATGCCGTCGATACGCGCGTCCGACTGATACTGCCAGAAATGCCA
>CAXSEU010000477.1:864-2640 GCA_964236485.1 uncultured Lichenihabitans sp.
TGTTGCTTTGCAGGGTCAGTCAGGCGGTGTTTTTTGTTAGGAGGGGCGTAGCGGACCGAGGGGTGGTATTTCGTGCTGCGCACCCAGATGGGGTAGTCGTTCAGCGCGCCGCCGGCCAGGATGCCGGCGTAGAAATCGACCGTCGAATAGATCACCGGCTTCTTGCCGTAGTGCCGTTCCATCTCCTCCAGCATGCCGCGCATCTCCCGGATGGTCGGTTCGGGATAAAGGGTGCGCCTGCAGGTGGGTGAGGTGGGGGTCAGTTCGACATCGAGCACGGGCGGGAGGGCATCGGGCTCCACGGGAACGTTGCTTTCCATGAAGGCCATCTGCTGCTGCCACGGACGGCACCAATAAACGAAATGATAGGCGCCGCGCGGCAGCCCCGCGGCCCGGGTCGCAGCCCAGTTGCGGGCGAATTTGGCATCGAGCTGATCGCCGCCTTCGGTGGATTTGCTCCAGGCGAACTGCACGCCGGAGTCGCGCACCCGCTCCCAATCGATCTCGCCCTGGTACTTCGACACGTCGATGCCATGGACGGCGAAGTTCGTCGGCAGGGGACCGCCGAAGTCCGGCAGCATGGGCTCTACCGTGGCGCAGCCGGCCAGGCTCAGGGCCAGCCCAGCCGCCATTCCGAGAACTGAGAAGATGCGGGCAAGCTGCATGACCGAACGCTGGCTCTCTCTACAGGTTGTCGATCATTAGAACGGACGTCGTAATGGCGCGTTAAAGCAGGATCCCGCCGGCTCCGCCATCCTGGGCCGCGCAGGCCTCCGGCCTCTGCGCGCCCATCGACCCTCGTCGAGGGTCGTACATCCTTCACCATGTTGCGCGGTCACAGGATTGCCGCACCGCACCCGCAGGACAAGCGCCATGCCTACGACCTTTCGTCTGCTGCCGGCGCTCGTGGCCACCGTGCTCCCCGCCACGCTCGCCATGGCGCAGCCATCGGCCTGTTCCGGCCCCGAGGCGCTCGGCGTATCCCGCGAGGTGCGCATCGGCGGCCCGGTCAGGCTCGGTC
The DNA here is from genome assembly GCA_964236485.1 of uncultured Lichenihabitans sp. GTDB lineage: Bacteria > Pseudomonadota > Alphaproteobacteria > Rhizobiales > Beijerinckiaceae > Lichenihabitans. The sequence goes on from CAXSEU010000477.1 coordinate 1,886, forward strand.
TCAAGACCTACCCGCAGACGCTCGATCTTCAGGACCACGAAGTAGTGCTGACCTTCGACGACGGTCCGTCGCGCCAGACGACGCCCCGCGTCCTCGACGCCCTCGATCACGCTTGCGTGAAGGCGACCTTCTTCCTGATCGGCCGCAACGCCGCCTCGGCGCCCGATCTCGTGAGGCGGGAGATCGCGGACGGCGACACCGTGGGACACCACACCCTTTCCCACCCGGTCGTGACCCTGCGCGGCCTGCCCGATGCGGCGGCCCGGGCCGAGATCGAGCGGGGCATGGAGGCGGACGACAAGGCCGGCTACGGCGCCTATGCGGGCCAGCCGCGCGTGCCCTTCTTCCGCTTCCCAGGCTTCGCCGATACGCCGGCGCTCCTCGACCGCCTTGGCGACCGCGGGATCGCGGTATTTGGCGCCGACCTCTGGGCCTCGGACTGGATCGCCATGACCCCGGAAGCGGAACTCCGCCTGCTCATGGAGCGCCTCGGGAAGGCCGGGCGTGGGATCATTCTCCTGCACGACATCAAGCGGCAGACCGCCGAGATGCTGCCGCGATTCCTGCTGGCCCTCAAGGCGGGGGGCTATCGCGTCGTGCACATCGTGCCCGGCGAGGGCCTGCCGCCGACCCGCCCTGCCCCGGCGGGCTGGACATCGGAAACCGAGCGGACGCTCGAGCGCCGGGGCCCGACGATGGCCCACGCCGGCGCCCTGCCCGTCCCGACACTGCGACCGACGCAGCCGTGAGGGCCT
>CAXSEU010000478.1:0-2637 GCA_964236485.1 uncultured Lichenihabitans sp.
GATCACCTGCACGGTGGCGCCCAGGAAGGCACCGCGACGCTCCTTGGCGATGATCTCCTGATAGATCTGCCCCGTGGTGACATTGTCGGCCCGGGTCGCGGGCCGCCCCGTGAAGCGCTCGTAATGCCCAAGGTCGAGATCCGTTTCCGCCCCATCGTCCGTGACGAAGACCTCGCCGTGCTGATAGGGGCTCATGGTTCCCGGTTCGACGTTGAGGTAGGGGTCCAGCTTGCGCAGCCGGACCGTATAACCCCTCGCCTGTAGCAGCGCACCGAGGGCCGCCGAAGCCAAGCCCTTGCCAAGCGAAGAGACCACGCCGCCGGTGATGAAAACGTACCGCGCCATGGGACCTTCTACCTGCCGGAGATTCGAACGGGAGACCAGCGCGCAACGACCGCCCGGATCTCGCGGAGCCACCATAGCCCACGCGACCGCCGTGCGAGACGAGACGAAGACGGGCCCGCGGGTGATCGCGGCCTACTGCGATCTAGGCACTTCCGGCTGCGCGGGGGTCGCCGGCTGCTTCTGCTCCTCGAGCTGCTTCAACTGATCGAGCGGGGTTGAGCCGGGCGGAGCCGAGGACCCGGGCTGCCGCGTGGATGAAGCGGGGACCGCGTCGATGATGGACTTCGGCGCCCGGTTGTAATTGGACAGGATGGTGAGAGCCAGACTGGTCACGAAGAACAGCGTGCCCAGGATGGCGGTGGCGCGGGTCAGCGCGTTGGCCTGCCCGCGACCGGTCATGAACCCGCCGCCACCGCCGACGCCAAGCGCGCCTCCTTCGGATCGTTGCAGAAGCACGGTTCCCACCAGCGCGATCACCACCATCAGGTGAAACACGATCAAAACGGTTTGCATGTCATAAACTCGAAAAACCGGCCCGTGCGCCCAAGCTCGCGGCCGCGCGCCGGCACGGCCTCACGTCGGCGCGTTCATACACGAAGCGGTCGAGGATGCAAAACCTCGGCCGCGCCCGGCCGGAGCCACGATCCGACGGCTCGCCCGCGCCAAGCTACTTGTAAGTCTCTGCAATCGCCAAGAAATCCGACGCCGTGAGGCTGGCGCCGCCGATCAGGACGCCGTCCACATTGGCTATCGCGATGATCTCCCTGGTGTTGGCCGGCTTCACCGAACCGCCGTACAGGATGCGGATGTTCTCGCCCTCCTGCCCCAGCACGCTGGCCAGGCGCCGCCTGATGAAAGCGTGAACCTCCGTCACATCGGCCAGCGACGGCAAGAGGCCGGTGCCGATGGCCCAGACAGGCTCGTAGGCCACGATGACAGACCTGCCGGTCGACTTTTGCGGCACCGATTCGTCGATCTGCCTGCCGATGACGCGAAGCGTCTCGCCGCCATCGCGCTCGCTCCGCGTCTCCCCGACGCAGAGGATGGGCAGCAGGCCGGCGCGGCTGGCCGCCTCGGCCTTGGCCTGAACGATCTCGTCGGTTTCCCCGTAGCCCGCCCGCCGCTCCGAATGGCCGACGATCACCATGCTGGCGCCGATGTCCTTCAGCATCTGGCACGAGATGTCTCCCGTGTGAGCGCCCCCGGTCGCGGTGTGACAATCCTGGGCACCTAGAACGAGACTCGCTCTCTGACCGAGCAAATCTGCCGCCGGGAAGAGAAGCGTGTACGGCAGACAGAGAACGGCCTCGGCCCGCCCTGCGCCGCCGCTCGCCACCGCGTCCCGAATGGCTGTGAACTCGGCCAGGGAGGCTCTGAGGCCGTTCATCTTCCAGTTCCCTGCGACAAGCGGGCGTGGCGTCGGCATGATGTTCGGCTTTCGGAAACGGCCCTTGAGACCTGGCGCTCAGCGGGGTAGCAAAAGCCGCCCGTCTTGCAAAGACCGCCGGCGGTTCGTGCGCCTGCCGCACAGATGATCGCTCAGCGGATCGCCACATCTTCGACACGTCGGGCGTTGATGGACCGCGGGCCGGTCATGCGAACCATTCCGGGACCGTCCCCGCGAAAGGGCCATCGAGATGCCGCATGTCTGACGTGCAGGAAAGTTCCGCCGAGGCGCCCGGCCGCCCGGTCGAGACGCTGCCACGCCTCCTGGCCGTCTTTGCCCGGGCCGAGTTCACCGCCCCGGTCGAGGCCATCTCGGGATTCGCGGAGATGCTCAAGGAAGACTGCGGCGTGGGCCTGCCGGAGCGCGCCAGACCGGACATCGAGAAGCTCCATGCGGCAGCCGGACGGCTCGCCTCCATCGTCTCCTCACTGCTCGATCCCGCCGCCGCCGAACAGCCACAGATGCAGGATGCCGAGACCTACGCGAGCGCGCTCAGGCACGAACTGCGCACGCCCATCACGGCGATCCTCGGCTACGGTGAACTGCTCGCCGAGGAGGCTGCCGACGCCAAGGAGCAGCCGTCCGTCCTGCTGTCCGACGTCCTCGGGGCGGCGCGTCGTCTGCTGGGGCAGATCGATGCCATGGTGGATTTCATCCGCACCAGCGGCCGGAAACGGGCCGGCTCGGGCGGAGCTGGCGCGGACCCCCGCCCGGATCTCGCCGGCCCCATCAAGGCCATCGGCTCGGTTCTGCGCCGCCCGGCCGATCAGGCGCCCCGCGCCACAGGCCGCATTCTCGTCGTCGACGACAACGGCTCGACGTTGGACCCAACCACCTGCGCGGCG
>CAXSEU010000479.1:0-2602 GCA_964236485.1 uncultured Lichenihabitans sp.
GCATCGCTTTCTTCATGCTGATGGCGCATCGGAGCGCCGAGCCGGCCTTTGTCGCCCGGACGGCAGGCGTGGTAGTTCTCGCCGACATGGTCTTCACCGCGACGGCGGCGATCACCCAACCGATCAGCGGATATCTTCTCCTCCGCGAGACCGGCATCCCGTTGGGCGAAAGCTGGGTCACGCTCTCGCTTGTGCTCTATGGTGTCGTCGGCGCCTTCTGGCTGCCGGTCGTCTGGATGCAGGCGCGCATGCGTGATCTGGCGAGACGCGCCGCGTCGACAGGCGAAGCGCTGCCCGAAACCTATTTCCACCTCTTCCGGCTCTGGTTCGCGTTCGGCGTCCCCGGCTTCGGAGGGGTGATGGCGATCATCTGGCTGATGATCGCCAAGCCATCCTTTTGAGCGGCGCAATGCAGACTTCTTCGCCCGTCATCGCGGTTCTCGGCGCGTCGGGCCTGATCGGCAACGCTGTAACCGAAGGCCTGCAGGAACTCGGGTTCCCGGTCGTGCCGATCGCTCGCTCATTGTCGAAGGCGCAGCGTACCGCATGGGAGGGCACGTTTCTCGAATGCCCGATCGCGACCTTGTCGAGTTCGGCGTTGACCCACCTCTTCGAACAGCAAGACATTGCCATCGTCGTCAATTGTCTCGGGGTTCTGCAGGACACGGTGCGGGATCGAACCGAGGACATTCACGGTGGCTTTGTCCGGCGTCTTCTCGCCGCGCTCGGCGAATCGCAGAAGACGATTCTGCTGGTCCATCTCTCGGTGCCGGGCGTGCCGGCTGAGGATCGAACGCGCTTCAGCAGGACCAAGCGGGACGCGGAGCGATCGGTCGGTGCCAGTCCGGCATCTTACGCGATCCTCCGGCCCGGCTTCGTCATCGCCCCGGCCGCCTATGGAGGCAGCGCGCTCGTTCGCTCCTTCGCGGCACTCCCCTTCGGCCTGCCGGAACGGGAAGCATCCCGCCCCTTCGCGTCCACGCATATCACCGACATCGTCGCGACTATCAGCTTTCTGGCCCGCGACTGGCCAGAGGGCGGAAGGCCGCTGCGCCTCGCCTGGGACATCATGGAGCGCGATCCGTCGAATGTTGGCAGCGTCGTCGAGGCGTTTCGGCGACGCTTCGGCGGTCCGAGACCGTGGCTTCGTCTTCCGTCGATGGCGATGGACATCGGCGCGGCGTTAGGAGACGTGTCGGCACATCTTGGGTGGTCGCCGCCGATCCGCTCGACGGCGATCGACGAGCTTCGGCGCGGCGTGAGCGGAGATCCGGAGCCCTGGATCGCCGCGACCGGCATCGTCCCGGCATCGACCACCGTGGCATTGAGACGCCTATCGTCGACCGTGCAGGAACGATGGTTCGGCCGCCTCTATCAGATCAAGGCCTTGATCGTGTGCACCCTGGTGTTCTTCTGGGTAGCCTCGGGACTCATCGCGTTCGGCTGGAGCTTCGACGCGGCGACGTCGATCCTCACCCGCCGCGGCTTTCCGCTCGGCGTGGCGCGTTTCGTTACGATTCTTTCCAGTTTGCTCGATCTGAGCGTCGGCATTGCCATCGTCTGGCGGCCGACTTGCCGGAAAGGCCTCGTAGGCGGCATCGGCTTGTCGGCCTTCTATATGGTGGCTGCGGCTCTGCTGACGCCTGATCTGTGGATCGAGCCTCTCGGGGCGCTGGTCAAAACCGGACCGGCCATCGTGCTGATGCTCTGCGGCCTTTTGGTTCTCGACAACCGTTGAGCCCTCACCTTCCCCCGCTCGCCCTTCGATGAGGCCGAAATGAACCTGCTGCCAAATCCGCATACATTTTCGACCCAGGCTTGGGCACGGAACGCCGCGCTCTTCGCTACGATCCGCGACATGCCTTTCAATCGCGAACTGCTGGACGGCCACCTCGATCTCGCGTGTTTCCAGCACTACGTCCTGCAGGACGCCAAGTACCTCATCGGCTTCGGCCAGGCCCTCGCGCTGGCCGCCGTCAAATCCGACCACCCTGCCCTCATCGAGCAGTTTTCCCGCGCCGCGACGGAAGCCACCGTGGTGGAGCGCGCCCTCCATGCGGATTACTTCCGCCGCTTCGGCATCGCAGCCGAGACCGTCGTCACGACACCCACGACACCGGTCTGCCACCACTACGTCTGCTACCTTCTGGCCTCCGGCTTCAAGGAGCCGCTGCCGGTCCATGCCGCCGCCCTCCTGCCCTGCTTCTGGGTCTACCGCGAGATCGGGCGCCACATCTACGCGTCGGCAGCTCCGGATAATCCCTACCGGGCCTGGATCGACACCTACGCGGGCGAGGACTTTTCTGCGGCGGTGGACGCCATGATCGACACCATCGACGCGCTCGCCGAGGCAGCCGGGCCGCCCATGGTGGCACACATGCAGGCCGCGTTCACGCGCGCCATGCAGCTCGAGTGGATGTTCTGGGACTCGGCCTACCGGCTGGATCGATGGCCCGTCTGAGCCATGACAGGGGAAGTGTCTCGACCCCAAGATGTTCAACGACGCGACCGGCTCGGCCGCAGGTCCCGCGGGAGAAATTGCGGGTCGCGCAGAGCCCGGCGAGGCCGAAGTCCGGCAGGAGATCCTCCGACCGCAGGAAAC
>CAXSEU010000480.1:0-2593 GCA_964236485.1 uncultured Lichenihabitans sp.
CTCGGGCGGCGGCGGCTCGCGGACCGGGGTCGGCGGCAAGGGCGGTGGGGGTGGCGGCGAGGCTGCCACGTCCTTTGTCGCGACGGTCTTATCAGGCGGCTTGCTGTCGATCGTGTCCGCGATCTTGTCGGCCTGGGGCGCGGCGTTGGCGACGATGTCCTTCACATCCTTTTGGCCGCGCATCACCTGCTGGAAGTCGGCGTCCGATATTGTCTCGATCGGCACCGCCTCGTGCTGCTCCTCGAGCGGCTTGGCTTGCGAAAACGCCACGAGCAGCAGCGTCAGCGCCGTCACATGGACGAGCCCCGATACCGCGATGCCAGGTTCGGAAAGGGATAGCTTCAAGCCATTCCGCCCTTACTTGGTGTCCTGGTCGGTGACGAGCGCCACCTTCTTGTATCCGGCCGACGTCACCATCGTCATGACCTCGGCTATGCGCCCGTAATTCACCGCCTTGGCGCCCCGCAGGTAGATGCGTTCGTCGTAGCCGTCCTTGGCGAGTTCCTGCAGCTTGGCCGGCAAGGCCGCGAGATCGGTCGGCTGGTCGGCGACGAAGATCGCGCCCTTGTCGTCGATAGCGATGCTCAGCGGCTTCTGGTCGACCTTGAGTTCGCCCGCGGAGGTCTTGGGCAGGTCGATCGGCACGCCGCTCGCCAGGAGGGGCGCCGCGACCATGAAGATGATGAGGAGCACCAGAACGACGTCGATGAACGGCGTCATGTTGATCTCGGCCATGGCGCCGTAGCGCGGCACGCCGCGCCGGCGCCGCCCGCCTTTGCCGCCCGAGGAAACCGACATTCCCATGGCGTCCCTCTTCTAACCGCGCCTGATCACGCGGCGCGATCGCGCTCGCCGCCGACATGATGGTCGATCTGGCGCGACAGAATGGAGGAAAACTCGTCCGCGAAGCTCTCCATCCGGGCCTGGCACTTGGCCACGATCCCCTGGAGATTGTTGAAGAAGATCAACGCCGGAATGGCCGCGAAAAGGCCGATGGCGGTGGCCAAGAGGGCTTCGGCGAGGCCGGGCGCGATCACGGCCAGGGAGGTGTTCTTCGAGGCCGCGATGGAACGGAACGAGGTCATGATGCCCCATACGGTGCCGAAGAGGCCGACGAAGGGCGCCGTCGAGGCGACGGTCGCGAGCACGATGAGGTTCGCCTCGAGCTTTTCCACCTCGCGGGCGATCGAAACGTCCAAGACCTTCTCGAGGCGGGCGTGAAGCCCCATGAACGATGTTCCGGCGTTCTGGAAACTGCGTTTCCATTCACGCATGGCCGCGACGAACAAGGTCGCCATGCCGACCGTGGGCCGCTGCGACAAGGAGGAATAGAGTTCCTCGAGCGATTGCCCGGACCAGAAGGTCTGCTCGAACTTGTCCATGGCCTTGCGGACCTTCGAGAACAGGATGGCCTTGTTGATGATGATGGCCCAGCACCACACCGACGAGGCCAACAGGCCGAGCATGATGATCTTGACGATCACGCTCGCATTCATGAACATGCCGAGAATCGTGATCTCGGACACGGGCGTCGAGGCGGCGGCGTTGGCGACGTCTGCGGGGTTCATGCGGTCGAGGTCCTCGCGCGCAATGGCGCCACATTTTCAGGTCTTGACGGTGTCCTGCGGGGGAAATCCGTCATTTCTGCGGCTTGCCCGACACACGCAAGCGCAAAGGGCACGCGAGGATTGATCCCTCCCCAGGGTTAATATCGGCTTAACGCGAAGCCGGCGACAATGGAGTGGGGGTGGCGCGATCGACGACCGATGTGGCGAGCCGCGCCGCCAAGGGGGCGGGCAGCCGGGTGGCGCGGCCGCCCGATAGGGCCGCGATCCTCACACCGGCTTCAACCAGCACATCCTCACCCCGCATCAGGCGCTGCCGCATCGAGAGCGACGCCCCTCGCAGAGCGACGAGCCCCGTCTCCACCGTCACGAGATCGTCCATGCGGGCGGCGCGCCGGAAGTCGATCGTCATATCCGCCACCGCGAAGGCGATCCTTGCGCCGAAGGCGCCGGCGAGAAGGTCGGTCTGACGGACGCCGTGCAGCCGCAGGAACTCGGTCCTGCCCCGTTCGAGGAAGCGCAGGTAGTTGGCGTGGTAGACCACGCCCGAGAAGTCGGTGTCCTCGTAGTAGATGCGAATGTCGAGACGATGCGGGCGCTCCACCTCAATCGTCCGCGGCGGGGTCGGCGCCGAAGAGCCCGAACTGGTCGCTGAGGGTCTTGGGCTGAGTCAATCCCATGTGCTTGAAGGCATGCGGCGTCAGCATGCGACCGCGCGGTGTCCGCTGGACGAACCCGAGCTGGATCAGGAAGGGCTCGATGATGTCCTCGATGGCATCGCGCGGCTCCGACAGCGCGGCCGCGATGGTCTCGACCCCGACCGGGCCTCCCCCGAAAGAGACCGCGATGATGTCGAGATAGCGGCGGTCCATGCCGTCGAGGCCGGCGTTGTCGACGTCGAGCAGGCGCAGGGCGCCATCCGCGATGCCCCGGCTGATGGTGTCGGCGCCATCGACGAGAGCGAAATCGCGGACGCGCCGGAGCAGCCGGCCGGCGATGCGCGGCGTGCCCCGGGCCCGGAGGGCGAT